>CAJMHU010000049.1 GCA_905213305.1 uncultured Anaerostipes sp. | reverse complement strand
CATAAACCGGTATTTTACAGGGTGCTGCAGGGCTCCATTGTGGATAAAACAGCTTTCATGGATGTTGTAACTGCATCCGGATGTAGGGAGTGCGTCATCATAGCAGACAAAGGTTTTTACTCCAAACATAATCTTTCAGCCCTGATGTCTGCAGGGATGAAATTTATCCTGCCGCTGAGGGAAGATACTGTGAATGTGGAACCGGAATTTTACGAAAATACAGATGACCACAAATTTGATGGTGTTTTCACCTACAACAAACGTGCCATCTGGTATCGTAAAAAAGCCAGCGGAAACAGAGGAAACTTTATCTATACATTCCGGGATGACCACCGCAAAGCGGAGCTTCAGGGAAACTATGTAGAAAAAGTAGAAAAACACTATGGAGAACAGCCCCGGCATCCAATGGATGTTCTGAAAGAAACGCGGATGGGGTATTTCTCATTCTGCAGCAACATGGATAAACATCCAAAGGAAATTTATCTGGATTACAAGGAAAGATGGGACATTGAACAGTGTTTCGATTATCTCAAAAACAGTGTTTCAACATCCGCATCTCATGCACATACTGATGAATATTTCAGAGGCTGGGCATTTCTGAACCATATAAGCCTGCTGTATTATTATGGTCTGATAAATGCGCTCCGAAACACAAACCTCAGCGAGAAATACTCTGCCGAAGATATTTTAAAACTGACCAAAAACATTTACAGAGTAACTATCAGCGATGATTCGGAATTCAAAATTTCTGCTATCCAGAAGAAAACTCAGGAGATTCTGCATACTCTTGGAATAGACCTATTACGTAAAAAATGAGGTTTCAGTGTGAAAAATTAGATTTATTCCTTGCTTTAGCAAGTGAATATTTTCCGGAGATGTTAAATAGGATAGACAGACCGATTGTATTAGACAGCGGTGAACTGGTAGGGGCAACTGCTGATAAGATGGGTGAAGCATTTGGTAAAATTTTGAGGGATAAAAGAAGGGGACTGAAATAAGTCATGGCAGATGAAGAAAAAGCAAAACAGAGTTTGAGTGGTGTGAGATTTGGCACAAAACACAGTTATGATGATTTTGGGCTTGTGCTTCAGAAGAAAGACTTGTCACTTCCAGAACCCAAAACAGAAAAGATTGAGGTCACAGGCAGAAACGGGGGAACGGTTATGTTAGGTTGGATTGTAGCAAGTTTAGTATTTTGTGGTTGGATGGCATCAGCGTATAAGACAGGGAAAACAATCATTGAATTGAAAAATCAGATTATTTCATTATCATATTATGCAGGTGTACCGCATTATCAGATACAAGAACTGAAAGAAAAGTATGGAATCAAATAAAATGGCATATTTACAAGGTGATGGTTGAAAGGCTGTCACCTTTTTGAATATATGAGATTGCAAGAACAATAAAAAATAATTATAATAAGTTACAGAAAGTTGAGGTGTATCATGAAAAGTAAATTTTATAAGAATAACCCGTTAGATCAGATTTGGTGCTTTTTTAATGCTTATATGACGATTATATGAGTTGTCAGCGGTATCTAAACGTGATAAAATGCTGCTAGGGAACAATCGTGTTACAGGGTGGCTTGACCTCATTCTTGAAGAATGGGGGTGATGCTGATGGACAACAAAAATCATTTTGATTTCAAAGACTTAATTGCCTTCGGAATGTTCATTCTTGCATTGCTTACATTCGTTTTTACGTTTTGTAAGTAGCAATACATAGCAAAAACCACCCTGATACTTTGGTCGGTTCGGGTGGCTTTGCTTCTTAATTTATCCGGTCAACTCACCCAGTGGGCGGTTGTTCTCTTTACATCTATAATATAACACGATTGTTCAGAGTGTTCAATAGAAAGTTCAGGGATAGTTATGGAATTTGAGGAAGCATTGAAAGTCTATGAAGATTGTTTTGGAGAAAACTATTTCTTCTATATGGGATTTACCAAAACAGATCAGGAAATTATTGAAGAGATACAGAAGTGCATCAAGACCGGAAGAAAACAAAAAGCCCCCCGGTATGATGAAGATAAAATGTATTGAATATAGTTCAGAGTGCATAATAATTCATATAAACTGGACTTCTTACACGTTGCTTACAAAAAGGCTGAAATACCTTGTAAATACAAGTGTGTAAATTATCTAAACGTTAATCATACGTTTCAGAACATACAATTTCAAAAGATTTTTCAACTCCTCAGGACTTCGGTTCTGGGGAGTTTTTGTTACAATGCATACAATAAGAAGGATTTGATTATATCAGGATGAAAGACAGTGACCATTGGGTAGTAGGAGTTTGTCCTGATGACCCGCTTGCTCTTGTGCAGGGAAGGCTTTATCCGGAAATTACTGCAAACTGCGTGATTGCCTGGAGAAGAAATATTCCTTATTCGCAGGCAGTAAATAAGATGATAGAAGAAATCAATGCCTATGATGAAATCATTTTAGGATTTCCAATCTGGTGGTATGTAGCACCGACAATCGTAAATACTTTTTTGGAAAAATATAATTTTTCAGGTAAAAAGATCATTTTGTTTGCTACTTCCGGTGGAAGTGGATTTGGAAATACGGCAAGAGAATTGCAGACTTCTGCACCGGACAGCGTGATTACAGAAGGAAAGATATTTCATAATGTAGTCAAACAGCAAATCGCTGAATGGGTAGGAACATTATAAGATTGATTTGGCGATCGAAGTATCGGGAGAAGATACTTCAAATGAATGGTGTGAACTGGTTACTGATGAGGAATATAAGAATAAAGCATGCAAAAATGAGAAATGCATTTTATGCAATGGGAAGTTGTAATTGTGTGATATATTCGGATTCATCAGAAGTTGTGTGGATATCAATCCAAAGAATTTCTAACAGATCTCCACGTATCTTGAATTTGTGGGCGTGTGCATACTGTGCGAGCTGTTGTCCCCAGTAAGCACTTTGTTCATAATTTCCACGATATGTTACGCAGAGATAATCACCACCATCAATGAGATCGGATCCTTCTTCGTCAATAAGAAAAACAGATTGATAGGAAAGTGTTTTTTTCTTTAGTAGAGAGGGGAGCGAAATCATAGTTCCCATTTGATTGCTGCCAATGATATACAATCGATTTTGATTTAAGTTGATAAGTTGTTTCATCAGAAAATCCATTTCTTCTTCGTGTTTGTATCCTTCGAAGAGGCGATGACAATGACGAGGGGGAAGTGTCATTAAGTGGATTTCATCCAGGGGCAGAGAGAATGCCGAATGAATGGTGTTTAGTCTGTGCTCTACGTTTTTTTGCAGTTTTTGTAAGTGTTGCATTTGTTTGGTAATAGCTTCTTTTTCGTCTTCTAACATAGAAAGTGAAGAGGAAACTGTGTGATGCTCCAGATATTCGCGGATTTGTTCCATTGTAAATCCAATAGAGCGCAGATCACGGATCACATTGAGTCTCCAGATATCGTGGATACTATAATGTCGATATCCGGATTCAGATCGTTCCGGTTTGATAATTCCAATTTCTTCGTAATAACGAATAGAATCTACACCAATTCCATATAGTTTGGAAATTTCACCGATTTTAAAAAATTTTTTCATATACCTAACTTCCCTCCTTGACTCTAGTATTATACCAGAGTTTATAATCAATTTATAGATTTAATAAAAAAGTGTAGAAAGGATTTTTAAAATGCGCTCAATTTTGAAGGAAATTAAATTGTCATCCGTATTACTTTTATTATTAGGAAGTGCAATACTAGCGTTTGGACTTTATAATATTCATTCAATGTCGAATGTTACAGAGGGAGGAATCCTAGGATTAACACTCCTTCTGGAATATTGGTTTGGCATTTCTCCATCTGTTTCCGGTTTTGTGCTGACGATATTGTGCTACTTTTTGGGGTGGAAATTGTTGGGAAAACGTTTTCTTATATATTCTTTTATTTCTTCTATTGGATTTTCTGTTTTTTATAGAATCTTTGAACAGTTTGATCCACTATTTCCAAACATTGGCGAAAAACCACTTTTGGCAGCAGTTGTGGGAGCGCTGTTTGTAGGGATCAGTGTAGGTTTGTGTGTTCGAGTCGGTGGAGCGCCGACAGGAGATGATGCGCTTGCAATGAGTCTGGAACGAGTACTTCCATTGGATATTCAATGGATTTATTTGATCAGTGATCTGGTTGTATTGCTGATTTCTCTTACCTATATTCCGGTGAGCAGAATTACATACTCACTTCTGACAGTTGTTTTATCAGGTCAGATCATTGGTCTTATGCAAAAGATTCGGTTTCCAGAATATGTAGAATCCATAGAAGCATTAGAAGATGAGGGGTAGAGGAATATTTTGAAATGGAGTTAAAAAAGCATACAAAATGCTAATTCTCACACAATTCATGAAAAATAGACTCGTATTCCTGAGAAAAAACACTGTCTTTATTCCATAAAAATGTAAAATCATGCATGACCATAAAGTCGGAAAGAGGAATCTGCACCAGGGTTCCTTTTTTTAATTCCTGCTCGACAGCAGCTTTGTAGAGGAAGGATATTCCACAATCTTCTTTTAACAGAGTGACGATCGTGTGGATGTTTTCGATTTCCACAAGATGTCGGAAGTCTTTGACAGACATATTTTTCAATGCCAGTGTCTTGGTCAGGATTGCCCTGGTTCCGGAACCGTGTTCCCGAATCAAAAGACGTTCGGATGTCAGGTCTTTCAGGCTGTGAACAGAGTTTTCAAACGTATGGTCAGCAGAGGCAACAGCAATGTATTCTTCTGCTTTGTAGATACGTGTTTCGTAATGATCCCCGCTAAAATATCCTTCCACAATTGCAAAATCGATCGTTCCCTCACAAAGATAGGTGAGCAGAGTCTGGGTGTTGCCATATCGGATGTGAAAATCCATGTCCGGATGTGTTTTGACAAAACGGGAAAGAGCAGGTACGATCGCATATTCTCCAATGGTCATGGTTACGCCAAAGGTCAGCACTTTTTTCCCTTTCAGACTCTCCTGCATTCGTTTTTTTAATGTATTTTCATCGTTTCTCATGGTTTCCAGAGCAGAGCGTAAGATTTCTCCGGCAGGAGTTAGTCTGAGCTTTTTCTTATCTCTTATAAAAAGTTCGGTACCGTAGGTCTTTTCCAGATGTTTGATATGCTGGGAAACTGCGGGCTGTGTCAGATTCAGGTGCTCGGCAGCATGTGTAAAGTTCATATCGTTGCATACAGTCAGAAATGTTTCCATGCGAAAATCCAACATAATTGTTTCTCCTTTTTCAGATGTGTTTATACTTAAACCATAACAAATATTTATCATATAATCAATACTTATAATTTTACAAAATAATAGGAGCGATTTATAGTATATATGAAAACAGGGAAAAGTAAAATGAGGAAGGCGAAAAACAGGAGGATATGAAAATGTATGATGTTATAATCATAGGAGCAGGACCGGCAGGAATCAGTGCAGGAATTTATGCAGTGAGCAGAGGACAAAAAACACTAATTTTAGAAAAAAATCAGGTCGGAGGACTGATTCGAAGAGTGTCCGCTGTCACACATTATGCGGCAATTGTAGAGGGAGAAACCGGGGAAAGCTTTGCAAAGTGCCTGAGGAAACAGGCGGAAAATGCAGGGGTAGAAATCCTGAAGACCGAGGTGAAAAAAGTAGAATTGACCGGGGTGGAAAAAAGGATTTATACAGAGAAAGAATGTTATTGTGCGAAGAAGGTAATTTTAGCGAATGGTACATCACCAAGAAAACTGGGGATTCCGGGAGAAATAGAACTGGCAGGACGAGGAATCGGAATGAATGCAGCAAAAGATGCAATGAAGTATCGTGGAAAACATGTATATGTGATCGGAGGTGCAGATGGAGCGGTAAAAGAAGCACTGTATCTGGCGGGGGTTGCAGAAAAAGTAACAATCATCCATTTTGAAGAAACGTTGGGATGCATTGCACAATTTCAGGAAAAAGCAGCACATACCCCAAACATTGAATTACGGCTTCACGCCAGACTTCATGCTGTGTACGGAGTGGAAAAAGTAGAGTCATTGGAAATCTTGGATGAGAAAACAGGAGCAATTGAGATAATTGAAGATTCGGGATGTGGAATTTTTGTGTATGCAGGTACGGTTCCGAATACAGAATTATATAATGAGATCAGGTTGGACAATGGATTTCTTCCGACAGATGAAAATATGCAGACGGAAATACCCGGTGTATATGCAGTTGGTGACATTCGTGTAAAACAGGTACGACAAGTATCTACAGCAGTAGCAGATGGAACGATTGCAGCAATTCATGCAGCACGATAGGAGGCAAATATGGACTTTATAAAGAAAAACGGGAAGGGATTACTTTTTTGTCTGGCTTTGGCAGTGCCTTCAGCTGTTTTGGGAAAATTGTTTCCGGTTGTCGGAGGACCAGTGTTTGCAATTTTAATTGGAATGATACTCGCATTGGTGATTAAAAAACGGGATTCATTGGAAAGCGGCGTAAAATATACTTCGAAGAAAATATTGCAGTATGCAGTTGTACTTCTTGGATTCGGACTCAATTTGGAGGTTGTGATGGAGACGGGAAAACAGTCTTTGCCGATTATTGTGTGCACCATTACAACATCATTGGTGATTTCTTATATTTTGCATCGCACGATGAACATTCCGGAAAAAATCTCTACACTGGTTGGGGTGGGATCTTCGATTTGTGGGGGATCGGCGATCGCAGCAACAGCTCCGGTTATCGATGCGGATGAAGAAGAAGTAGCACAGGCAATTTCGGTGATTTTTTTGTTTAATATTCTGGCAGCGTTGATTTTTCCGGTACTGGGAACAGCGCTTGGATTTTCAACAACATCCGGGGAAGCATTTGGGATTTTTGCAGGGACTGCGGTGAATGATACCTCTTCTGTAACTGCAGCGGCTTCTACGTGGGACAGCATGTATCATCTGGGAAGCCAGACACTGGATAAGGCGGTGACAGTAAAGCTCACCAGAACATTGGCGATTATCCCAATCACATTGGTACTTGCATTACGCAGGGCACGGAAGGCTGAAACAGAAAGCGGAGAAAAAGTGTCTCTGAAGAAAGTGTTTCCATTTTTTATCCTGTTTTTTATCGGGGCAAGTCTGATTACGACAGCAGCAACAGCAGCAGGAGTACCGACAGAAGTTTTTCAGCCATTAAAAGAGCTCTCCAAGTTTTTCATCATTATGGCAATGGGAGCAATTGGATTTCATACGGATGTAGTGAAATTGATCAAAGGTGGTGGGAAACCCATCTTAATGGGAATGGCATGTTGGTTAGGCATTACAGTGGTGACACTTAGTATGCAGCATCTGCTGAATTTATGGTAATCGTCAAAATGACAAAGGAAAAAACCGGAAAAATGCGAAATTTTATACAAATTTCATAGAAAGTGTTGCCAAATTGTGGTATAGTAGCACTATTGAATAAATTTTGGAGGTTTTATTATGGGACGTTTTGATGAGAAAATTATGCTGGTAACCGGAGCTACTTCCGGAATTGGAAGAGCGGTTGCAATTCGTGCAGCAAAAGAAGGTGCAACAGTCATTGCGGTGGGGCGCAACGAAGAGCGTGGAGCGGCTGTTGTAGCAGCAATGGAAGAAGCTGGTGGAAAAGGAGAATTCATGAAATGTGACGTCAGCAACAAAGATGCAGTAAAGGCACTTTTTGCAGAAATCCAGGAAAAATACGGAAAACTTGATGTCGCAGTGAATAATGCGGGAATCGTTGGTGCTTCTAAGACGGTAGAAGAACTGGAGGATGATGACTGGTTCCAGGTAATTGATGCAAATTTGAATTCTTGTTTCTTCTGCTGCAGAGAAGAAGTAAAGCTGATGCAGCCATCAGGTGGAGCCATCGTGAACGTGTCCAGTGTTGCGGGAATGCGTGGATTCCCTTCCGCAGCAGCTTATGTTGCAAGTAAGCATGCAGTCAGTGGACTGACAAAAGCAGTGGCAGTGGACTATGCTACAAAAGGAATTACGTGTAATGCGATTTGCCCTGCAGGAACAGATACTCCGCTTACAGAGAGAAGTTCAGCAGATATTAAGACGAGAATGGCAGAGATTGCAGCACAGGGAAAAGATCCGATGGAATGGCTGAAGAATTCTATGTTGTCTGGAAAGACAGAGACGTTGCAGAAGAAAAATGCGACACCGGAAGAGCAGGCAGCAACGATTTTGTATTTTGCAAGTGATGAGGCAAGACACATTACAGGTTCCATTGTTGCAAGTGATGGTGGATTTACTACATACTAAAATAAAACGAAACAAAGAACCTCTTGGGAGTCAGTCGGCTCCTGAGAGGTTTTTGTCTGTTTCATAGACCTTTTTTACATCAGCCCGGCATCTGAAAATTGTGCAGAAACAGATGAGAAGAGAGCATGCAGCAAAAAAAGACATGCAGAGCCGATAATCCAGGATTTCAGCAGTAGCTCCTACAATTACAGAAAGGATGCTGCTGACAGCCATCAGAATCATATTTTCAAATGCATTGATTCTGGCGCGCATGGATTCCGGAATGTAAGACTGGACGGCGGCAACACGTAAGGTGGCACTGTTTGTTCCGAGAAAACCGGCAAAGGCACGGTTTACGAGCATAAGAGGATATGGAAGCCAAAGCAGAATAAGATCCATGCATTCGTAAAAGGTATAGACTGCAAAAGTAACGTGGAATTTTTTCTTTTTTGGAATTTCAATCCGGTACTGCACCACTCCGCCGATGGTGCGTCCTAAAAATTCAGCAATGGAAAATAAAGAATAAAGTGCGGCGGACATTCCGGGGGCGGTACGGAAAAATGCGACCAGAATGGGAGCATATCCGGAAGCGACCCCATTTGTGGCTGCCATATAGTAGTAAATAGCCTGTAATCCACGTTCTTTTTTAAAATAGCGGAGAACTTCTTGAAGATCTTCTTTCCATACCTGAAAAGAAAATGTTTTTTCACACACACGTGTTTCTTCCGTCAACTGAATTGTGTTTTCAATGAGTGCAGCACATATGGAAAACAATCCTTGTCCGATAAAAAGCCACGGCATACCGATCGTATCCATAAGTACTGCAGCCAGAGGCAGCATGATCACACGCAGTAGGGGATATAACATGGAAGAAACGGCATATCCTTTTTGTTCCATTCCACTTGGTATGATCTTTGGAAAAATACTGTTATATGCCAGTTCATCCAGACTTCCCAGTGTAGCAAGAAGCAAAGAATATCCAAGATAACCAACGTATGAAAAGTCGAAAAACAGCAAATAGATTCCCATAAGAGCATAAAAGAATCCATTGATGAAATCTCCAAATACAAGAAATGGTTTTCTGGGAAAGCGGTCCATCCAGGGAGCAACCAACAGTGGGATTAAAAAATTGGGGATCAATTGGATTGCGATTACAAGAGCAGATGCAAAGGTGCTTCCAGTTTCATCAAAAACAAGAAATGACAATGCGAAATTGCCCACAATTCCTCCCATACATCCAAAAGTTGTAGCTGCAATCAACAGAGAAAAATTTCTGGTCCATAAGGGATTCTTCATATCGTGATATCACCTCCTGTTTTTTAGTATACAGGAAGAATGAAAGAAAGAAAATAAGGGAAAATTGAGAAAATTTTATGAAAGTTTTCAGGTAAAAGACGAAAAGAAAGAGATGTTGAAAAAAGAATCCATTCTTTGTACAGAATGATATAATGGAGCTAGCAAATGAACGGAGAATAGGAACATGTTAGAGCACGAACAAAAAAATGTATGGAAAATGATAGGGATGCGAATTCGCCGGGAACGTATCAAAAGAAACTGGAGTCAGTCAGGTCTGTGTTATGGGATATGTGCAGTATCTTATCTTTCCAAAATTGAACAGGGAAAGATGGAAGTATCAGAAGAGATTTTGAAGCTTTTGCTGGAACGGTTAGAGTTACCGTGGATTGATGACAAAGAAACAAAGGATTTAGAAAGTTTTGTGGAAGCACAGTATGAATTTCTATTTACGCATCCTATACAAGAATTTTTAAAACAAAAAGAAATATTTCAAGAGAAAAAGGAAAAGTTGTATTCCAGTTCGTTGATCGCAGATGCCTGCATTTTGGAAGCAGTATATGAGAGTCGTAAAGATGAAATAGAAGAGGGATTGGAACGTTACCTGGATTTCAGGCAGCTTGCTGTTCTGCGTATGCTGCAGGGAAGGCTGGATGAGGCAATCACATTGCTTCCAATTCCGTTTATGTATATGCGGGCAGGGGAGATTCTTTATGAGACAGGCCAGAATTACGCATCAGCTATTTCTTATCTGCAAATGGGCTATAATCTGGCAGCCCAGGAAGGGATGGCGATGCTGATGCTGCAGTGCCGCATTATCATCGGAAATTGCTACAGTAATCAGCAGGAACTGGAAAATATGGAGAGAGAGTATCAAATTGCTTCGCGTCTGGCAAGAGACCTGCATCAGACAGAAATATTAAAGGTGATCAACTATAATCGGGCATCTACATGGGTGGCGCTTGGAAGCTATAAGAAAGCGTACGACTATTTTTCAAAAGTAGAAGAACCCGCGATATTAGATTTGCATAAGCTTGCAATCTGTTGTGAAGCGTATGGAAGAAAAGCGGAGGGGATAGAAGCTGTAAAACGCGCAGAGAGGATGGGAGAATTCGGGGATGATCCAGATGATGAGAAGCAGTTGGAAGTGGAAATGTGTCGACTGGTCCGCTATCGTTTGGAACATGAGAATTATCTGAAGGAAGAGGAATATGAAAAACTTTTGTTTCCTTGTTTTGAGAAAATGAAAGCAAGACTGCCTGTTGGTTTTGCGGTATTTCATGTGCCGTATGTACTGGAGTGGTATACAGACAGACGCCAATATAAGCAGGCATATGAGATGGTGAGGAAATATGGGGGATTTATTCCTGTTTTATAGTTTTCCAATCAGCGCGTTTTAGGTAGCAAAATAGGGGAAATAATATGTTTCCCCCAATAAACGATCTCATCCTCCAATCAGGATTACAACCTTAAATGATGTATCATCATAAGAAATATCCAGTGTCCCCTCATATTTTTCGACAATATCCCGAATAGAAGAAATTCCGATTCCATGAGCAGATTTGTCTTCTTTATCAGAAATATACTGATTTTTTTGGACTACAATTTCATTGATTTTAGAATTGATCAGTTCCAGACTAAAATATCCGTTTTCCGTGTAGCGGCATTTCAATTCCAGTTTTCGTCTGTCCGGAGCTTCTATTTTTTGACATGCTTCAATCGCATTGTCCAGTGTGTTG
>CAJMHU010000048.1 GCA_905213305.1 uncultured Anaerostipes sp. | reverse complement strand
AGTTCCGTTGAGACTGCCCAGATTTAAACATCGGTTTGCATCATAAAAATACACATAGCAATCCTGTAATGTCCGGCAATACTCTAAGATTTTCATTCCGATTTCATGGGGGATGGTCTGTTTATACAAATCTCTCCCATAACGATTCATAATATGAGCCCCATTATTTAAAATCAGATAATCATATTTTAAATGATTTTTCCGAACAACCGTCATGGCTTCAAATTCATTTCTTCCGGTACAAAATGCTACAAAATGCCCTGCTTTCTGCAATTCCAAAAGCATCTGCGCATCTTTTTTCTGCATGAGCCGTCCGTCCTTTAAAATTGTTCCATCCATATCACTAAATAAAATGCATCTTTTCAAACTCTTCTCTGCCATACGCCGTCCCCCATTTCGTAAATGTTCGTGCCTGACCTTACAGACATTCTGTATAAAGTTGATACCTCTCTCTATTATAATGCATTTTATCTAATTTGAATATATATTTCCGAAGATTCTTGTGCATTTTCAACGATAATCCTCTTCTTTTTCTACGGCTACATAGAATTCTTTGAAATCATTTAAACAAAGGCATCCCAGCTTCGCTCCGTATGCCGCCCCGCAGTCAATGCCGATTTTATGCTCCCAGCATACCATTTGAAATCTCTGGCACCGCTCTCTTTGCTCCGCCGGCATAGTCTTTACATATCGGGATAATGCCTTCGTGGGCGTATGTCCAAATACAATATAAAAAGATGGTATTACCCTGGAATTAAAAAAATCTCCTCGAATCCACAATGCATCCTCCTCCTGAATCCTAGAACAAGCTTCTTCTAACGATTGATCAGAAATCAAACGCATTCCTGCATGAATCAAAAGATAAGAAATTCCTTCAACTTCCATTACTTTATAAAGAGGCAGATGTTCTACAAAATTAACACACTCCCAAAACTCTTCTTTCGATAACCGATTTAATCCTGCGATTGTCGTCTCACCGCCATTGTATAACCAGGTATCCAGCCAGAACTCTCTTGTTTCTTCTTTCAGAGATTTTCTCATCATATCTTCATGGTTTCCCATCAGCAGTTCTATATTCTTTTGTTTCTTAATGTATTGAAGTAATTCCACCCCATTCGCTCCCCGGTCAATCACATCTCCCAAAATCACCATGTGATCCTGAGAAGAAAAAGAAATGACATCCAGCATACGAAAAAAAGCATCCATATGTCCATGAAGATCTGACATCAAATATGTTCGGCTCATGATTTGTACTACCTCATCTTTCTAAGAAGTTTGACTTAACTTTCTGCGAATCCTTTGAATTGCATTGTCAATGGATTTTTTTGTCTTTCCAAGCTTATCTGCAATTTCGGTATAATTTTCACCATTTAAGTAATAATACATAACCTGCTTTTCAAATCGACTTAATTTTTTATGAATCATCGTATAATAATTTTTAATTTCTTCCTGATGAACCATCCGTTCTTCCGGCGTTTCCTCCGGGTCCTTCAAAGTCTCATCCAGCGAAATATTTTCTTCTTGATGCTGTGCCGCAAAAATTGAAATATAATTGTTCAGAGGGCTGTGCTTTTTCCGGTTTGATGCAGTGACTGTCGTATAAATCTGTCTCCGGACACAGAGCAGGGCAAATGTGGAAAATTCTGTGTTTTTTTCATCATCATAACTCTGGACCGCCTTAAACAACCCGATCATCCCCTCCTGAATTAAATCCTCCTCATCGCCTCCGGCCAAAAAAAATTTTCTTGCTTCTCCCCGAACCATACTTCGATATTTCTCAAGCAGGCATTCCATGGCTTTTTCATTCCCCTTTTTACTCTGCTGCAAAAGCTCCTGATCTGAACAGTCTTTCATAATTTTCCTTCTTATTGTTCCAACCGCTGTCTTACAATTTCAAATGCCAATACTCCTGCTGCCACGGATGCGTTTAAAGAATCAATCTCGCCTTTCATCGGAATAGACGAAACAAAATCGCATTTCTCTTTGACAAGCCGGCTAACACCCGATCCTTCATTTCCAATTACCAAACCAATCGGACCAGTTAAATTCTGACGATACATCACTTCCCCGTCCATATCTGCACAGGCAAACCACATTCCCCGTTCCTTTAATTCCTCCATCGTTTTCCCGATATTAGTCACCTTCACAACCGGAGTATAGTGAATTGCTCCTGCAGACGTTTTTGCAACTGTAGGCGTCAGCCCCACCGCTCTGTGTTTGGGAATGATGACCCCATGTGCGCCCGCCAGATTTGCCGTACGTATAATCGCCCCGAAATTATGCGGATCTTCAATGCCGTCCAGCAAGATAAAAAACGGGTCCTCCCCTTTTTCCTCTGCTTTTTGAAATAAATCTTCCAATCTGGCATACTCGTATGCAGCCGCCATTGCCACCACGCCCTGATGGTGCTCTGAAGTCAGCTGGTTCAATCGCTCTTTCTCCACAAATTTTAAGATCGCGTCCGTTTTTTTTGCCTCTCTGACAATGGTTCGGATTGGTCCGTCTTGGCATCCACCCAGCACAAAAATTTTATCAATGGGCTTTTTTGCCCGCAAAGCTTCCAGAACTGCATTGCGTCCTGCAATTAAATATTCTCTATGATTCATCTTTTTCTCCTGTATCTGTCTTTTGATTCTTTAAGTCAAGTCCAACTCCAAGCAATTCCACAATTCGTTCCATCCGGCCAGCCAAATATAAATATCCCATCAACGCCTCCACGCCGGTTGCTTTTCGATAATCCATCATTGATGCGTGTTTTGCAACCGTCCCGGATTTTGAATTTCTTCCTCGTTTATACACTGCGATCTCTTCTTCGCTTAACATCCCCTCTATTTTCTCAAAGACTCTGGTTTGTGCAGACGCTTTTACCATGCTGCTGGATTTCTTATGATATCGATTTACACTCATATTGCCGTCAGAAATCACAATGGTCCTTACAATCAACTCGTAAATGGCGTCCCCAATATATGCAAGCCCAAGCGGGGAATAACTTTTCGGATCAAGTCCCGGAAGTGACAGCATTTCCTTTACTTCTTCTACTAAACTCTGCTCCATTTTACACCTTCTCTTGTATCTTTCAGAACAATTCCCTGATCCTTTAATTGATCTCTGATCTGATCTGCCCTTGCAAAATCTTTGTCTTTTCTTGCCTGCTGCCGTTCTTCAATTAAGTGCTCTATTTCTTCATCCAGAATTTCTTTTTCTCGAACGGTCTCAATTCCTAAAACGGAACATAAGGTTTCTAAAATCTTTAAAATTTCCTTTGCATATTCTGCGCTATAACGTTTCACTGTAGAGTTGGATTCTCTCACCATCTCAAATATCGCGGATACCGCATCTGCCGTATTAAAATCATCCTCCATAGCATCCTCGAATTTTTTTACAAACATCTGAATTTTTTCCAAATGTTCTTTTTCTTCATCCGTAAATTCCTTACTGTCTTGTTCTCTCAATGCCATTTCGCGACACAGGTCAACCGCTGTTAAAATTCTTTCCAGCCCTGTTTTAGCGCTTTCTACCAAAGTATCACTAAAATTCAATGGCGTACGATAATGTGCACTCAACATAAAGAATCGAATCACCTGAAGCGGATATTTTTCTCCGATTTCACGTACCGTAAAAAAATTCCCTGCAGATTTGGACATTTTCTTATTATCAATATTTAAAAATCCATTGTGCATCCAATAATTTGCAAAAACTTCATCGTTGCATGCCTCGCTTTGGGCAATTTCGTTTTCGTGATGAGGGAAAATCAAATCTTCTCCACCCGCATGAATGTCGATGGTATCTCCAATATATTTTTTGGACATTTCCGAACATTCAATATGCCATCCGGGACGACCTTCTCCCCAAGGCGATTTCCACGCAATTTCTCCTTCCTTTTTAGGTTTCCACAAAACAAAATCCAACGAATCCTGTTTCCCTTCTTCTCCGGTAATTTTAATTTCACGATGTCCTGCTTCCAAATCATCTATATTTTTTTTGGAAAGCTTTCCATATTCCTCAAAGGATCTGGTTTTAAAATACACAGTGCCGTTCACCTCATATGCATGCCCTTTTTGGATCAACGTTTCAATCATATGAATCATTCCGCTGATTTCTTCTGTAGCTCTCGGCTGATGTGTTGCCTGTTTAATATTCAATCCCTTCATGTCCTGCTTACATTCCTTAATGTAACGTTCTGCAATTTCTGTGGCGCTGACCCCCTCTTCATTGGCTTTTTTAATAATTTTATCATCGACATCTGTAAAATTTGAGACATAATTTACATCATATCCTTTATACTCAAAATAACGGCGGACCGTATCAAAAATGATCATCGGCCTTGCATTTCCAATGTGAATAAAATTATAAACGGTAGGACCGCACACATACATTCCAACTTTCCCAGGATGCACCGGTATAAATTCTTCTTTTTTCCTTGTAAGTGTATTATAAATCTTCATTCTCTTTTCTTTCCTTTCTGATTCTTTCATATCGCTCATAATGCTTGATAAATGTCTGCATTGCCTGACGAAGCTCTGCATTTTCTTTTGCCAGTTTCTCTATGTCCATATCAAACGGATTCGGGAGATCCATCTGATTCAAAGTCATACTTTGGATACAATGAACCCGTTCACCATCCTGTTTTACAACTTTTCCAGGCACTCCGACGACAGTAGAGTTCGGCGGCACATCAGATACTACCACGCTTCCGGCTCCAATCTTGGCGTTCTCTCCGACCGTAATGGATCCAAGCACCTTGGCTCCGGAGCTAATCATCACATTATCCCCAATGGTGGGATGTCTTTTTCCGGTCTCATTTCCGGTTCCCCCAAGCGTCACTCCCTGATACAGGGTAACATTGTTTCCAATTACCGTTGTCTCCCCGATCACCACCCCGTGACCATGATCAATAAAAAAACCTTCTCCGATCTCAGCACCGGGATGTATCTCTATTCCCGTCTTCCTTGCCATTCTCTGTGAAATTTTCCTGGCAAGATAAAAATTACCTTTTTTGTACAGCTGATGCGCAATCCGATGCCAATACAGGGCTTTCACATAGGGATAAAGGAAGACTTCCCGTTTCTCCCTCAATGCCGGGTCTCTCATTTTTATTGTATCATATTGGCTTTTCGCAAATTTCCGAAACCCCATTTTTTAACCTCCATCTAACCTTTCTGCTATCACAAGGCGAATCGCTCTTTTCATATCCCACGAAGCGTTTTTGTAATATCGGAAAATAAAAACTTTCCGATATTGTTCAAAACAAAGCGAACAAGTCCGTCTTGAACTCCCTAAATCCCTCAATCAATTTTTGAGGGACTTGCTCCGCTTTGCGCGCCGATGTGCGGCTGCGAAAGCAGCTTTCCTATGCACATCGTGTGCATCCCGCGGAGCGTTTTTGTAATATTAGGAAAGTCAGAACTTTCCTAATATTACAAAAAAACTTCGTCTCTCACACAAAGAGACGAAGTAATCCGCGGTTCCACTCTTATTTAGAAGTTTTCCAGCCGAAAACTTCCGCTCATTATCCGTTAACGCCGGCAACGTACGAGACTACTTCTTTCACCTCGTCTGCTCCCAGATGCATTCCCGGTCTCTCCCACTGAAAGCTGCTTCCAGCCGATGACAGCCTCTCTCTGACAGTTTCAACACCGATACTAGTTCTGTTCACTGCATTTAACTATGATTAGTTTATGCTTTTTCCTGCAAAATGTCAACATCGTTCTTAAATTTTGAGCAAACCTGTCTGTAAGACAGCGGTTCTCACCGCCCGCCCTGCAAATGCTCCAAAAAAGATTTTCACCACATCTCCGGGAAGATAAGGCAGAACTCCCGCATACAGTCCCTGCACAAAGGAAAGCTGCATTTGTACGCACAGCCATAGAGTTCCAAACATATAAGTGACTCCAGTGCCAAGCGCCATTCCCAAAAGGATCAGCGAAAAACGTTTCGGAAATTTTTCTATGAAAAACCCACTGATCAATGCAAGAAACAAAAAACCAACCAAATATCCTCCGGTAGGTCCCACAACCTTCGCAATGCCTCCTCCAAATCCTGAAAACACAGGGAGACCAGCTATCCCAATCAAAAGATACACAAGATAACTGATCGTTCCTCTCCTCCATCCTGCCACCATAACCACAAAATAAATTGCCAAATTGGTAAAAGAAATTGGAATCGGCGTAAAAGGAAGCGTTATGGATAACGGTCCCAAAATACAAAGCAAGGCAGCCATGCATCCAATCAATGTAAGGTCCTGAATTTTCACTGTTTTTCCTTTCATTTTTTTTCATACCTCCCGTTTTTTCTTTCTATTTACATTTTCCAATTATATCATACTCGTTATTATTGTCAACTATTATTTTATTTAGGTTTACAATCATCCCCAAACATTAGGCAGGAAACGTGATTCATCCCTGCCCAATCATTTTCTTTATTCTTCTTCCTCCAAAATTCCCAAAGCCTTAATCCGCTCCTCAATCTTTTTCAGAGACTCTTCATAAGTTCCCTCTTTGACTTCCTGGTCTCCAATGTCATCCAGAAGCTCATCAATATCTTTACTGAACGGATGGTGATCCGTTTTCCTCGTCAATAAACCCATAACGGTCTCCTTTCTCTGTCTTTTTTATCACTCTGCATGGATTTCCAACTGCGACCACACCGGAAGGAATATCCTGTGTCACAACACTCCCTGCTCCGATTACAGTTTCCTTTCCAATGCGGACTCCGGGAAGAATTGTGACATCCGCCCCAACCCAAACATCATCTCCAATTTCCACCGGAAGAGCCCATTCATATCCTTCTCTTCTTCGTCTCACATCTGTTGGATGAACCGCCGTATAAATTCCCACATTAGGTCCCAGATATACATGATCTCCTATCCGGACGCCACCGCCATCTAAAATCGTAAGATTAAAATTTGAAAAAAAGTGATTTCCTATCTGGGTCCGGTATCCGTAATCTAAATGAATCGGCGTTTCCAAATGGACTTGCTCTCCAAGTTTTCCGAATATTTGCTTCGCCGCTTCCTTTCTTTTCTCTCGTTCTTTCGGACTGATTCTATTATAACTGCGCGTAAGCTCCTTTGCATGGTTTCTCTCCGCAATCAGTATTGAATCATCTGCTTTATATAAAATTCCCATAAGCATTTTTTGTTTTTCCGTCATATCGTTTCCCTCCGTTTTCTATTTTAACATAAAACCCTTTTTACATCCATTTTTTCATGATATTTTCCGAATTGTTTGACTTTCTTCTGAAAAGATTGTAGGATGAACTAAGAGGATGGAAAGGAGGATTTAAAATTGGAAACAACATTCAAAATTTCACTGGACTCCATCACAGAAGTCAATGATTTTGCTAACATGATTGCCCACTTTCATTCTGAAACTGATTTGTCATCCGGGCGTTATATTGTCAATGCCAAATCAATTATGGGCGTCTTCAGTTTGGATCTCACAAAACCTTTGACACTGATCGTTCACGGCAATGACGAGATTGATGAAATCAAAAAGGCTCTGGAACCATTTCTTACAGAATCATAATATCTCATAACTCACCCAATAGCGTTAAAAAAATCCTGTTTTTGTATTCTCAGTTATCTCTTTGATCTATACAAAAACAGGATTTTTAAGATCTCAACGTTTCACCATTCCCCGCTTCAAACATTGTATCAACGGTAAATTCAAAAGCGCAAGCCCATAAACGCTCAGCAGCTGGAAAAGGGTTAATGTCTGAACTTTAAAGACTGTCTGTAGTCCAGGAATCAAAACTACAGCTGTAATAAGGACAGTTCCAAGCAGAAAAGCCCCTGTAAGATATACATTATTAAAAAAGTATTTTGTAAAAATAACCGGAGTGTTGGATTTACTGTTATACCCATGAACCAGTCTGGACAGACATAAGGTCGCAAATGCCATCGTCTGCGCCAAAAGCACGCCATCCCATTTCATTCCCAGAGTATAGGCAGTCATCGTAAGAACAGAAATCACCAGCCCTTCTGCACCGATTCTCATCAAAAATTCCTTTGTAAGAATAGACTCATTCATCGGCCGCGGTTTCTTCTCCATAACTTTCCGGGAATGAGGCTCCAAACCAAGTGCAATTGCCGGAAGACTGTCTGTCAGCAAATTTATAAACAGCAGATGCACCGGGGCAAACGGTACTGCAAGTCCCCGAATGGAAGCATACAATACGGCAAGAATTCCTCCGAAGTTTCCAGAAAGTAAAAACTGAATGGAATGTTTTATGTTCTCATAAACATTTCTTCCGTTTTCCACGGCTTTTATAATCGTCGCAAAATTATCATCTGTCAGCACCATAGAAGAGGCGTCTTTTGATACCTCGGTTCCCGTAATTCCCATTGCGACACCGATGTCTGCCTGCTTTAACGCCGGCGCATCATTGACTCCGTCTCCGGTCATCGCCACAATATTTCCTTTTTCCTGCCACGCACGAACAATTCTGATTTTATGCTCCGGAGATACTCTGGCATAAACAGAAATCCCCTCCACAAAATCTTTTAGCTCTTCATCCGACAGTCCATCAATTTCCATTCCCTCACAAGCTTCCGATTCATCTTTTAAAATTCCGATTTTTTTTGCAATGGCTGCCGCGGTCACTTTATGATCTCCCGTAATCATAATCGGTTTCATACCTGCTTTGATACATTCCAAAACTGCAGTCCTGGATTCCTCTCTCGGAGGGTCCATCATCGAAATTAATCCAAGAAATGTAAAATCAGCCTCATCCGTCAAAGAAAGTTTCGATACTCCATCCATTTTACGGTAAGCAAATGCCAAAACCCGCAGTCCATTTTCTGAAAACTGTCGGTTTTTCTCATTGATTTTTGCTCTCCACTCTTCTGTTATTGGAATTTCCGTTCCATTTACAAACACCTTTGAAATCCGATTCATCAATACGTCCACAGCCCCCTTGGTCAGCATGATCCGTTCCCCATCCAGATCATGGAGCGTTGACATTAATTTTCGATCGCTGTCGAACGGTATTTCTGAAATTCTCGGATACGTTTTTCTGATCACATCCGCATCTAAATGCAATTGATTTCCCAGTGCAACCAACGCAGTTTCTGTCGGATCACCAATCTCTTTTCCGTCAGCAATCGTGGCATCGGAACATAAAATGCTTGCTCGGAGCAACTGTTTTGTTCCCGGATCATCCGGATTCAGTTCCCCTGCCGCTTTGCAGGAACCATCTATATAATAATGCTCCACTGTCATTTTGTTTTGTGTCAGCGTTCCCGTTTTGTCCGAACAAATCACAGAAACACTTCCCAAACCTTCTACTGCCTGTAATTTCCGAATAATCGCACCTTCTTTTGCCATTTTTCTCGTACCAAAAGAAAGCACAATCGTTACAATCGAACTTAACGCCTCCGGAATTGCCGCTACTGCCAGAGCAACCGCAAACATAAACGCATCCCCCATCGGTTTGCCCTGCCAAACGTTTATTCCAAAGAGCAGCACACAAAATGCCAAAATAATCATCGAAAGCTTCTGCCCAAACTGATCCAAATTTACTTGCAGCGGCGTTTTCTTTTCCGATGTGCTTTTCAGCAGAGATGCAATCTTCCCAACCTCTGTCTCCATTCCTACGGATGTTACGAGGAACGATCCTCTGCCATAAGAAACAAAACTTCCGGAAAATACCATATTTTTCTGATCTCCCAGCGGTACGGTACCTGAAAGCACCGTTTCTTCTTTTTCAACCGGAAGACTTTCGCCAGTTAAAGCGCTCTCATCAACCTTTAAGCTGGCACATTCCAGAATTCTGCCATCTGCCGGAATTTGATCTCCGGCTTCTAATATCACTTCATCCCCTACCGTAATCTCTCTGGATGGAATTTTTTCAATTCTTCCATCCCGCAGAACTTTCGCCATCGGAGAAGACAGTTGTTTTAAGCTGGCAAGAGACTGCTCTGCTTTTGTCGTCTGAACCGTCCCCAGAACAGCATTCATGGTAATTACAATAAAAATTACCGCCGAACTCTCCACATCTCCCAAGAAACCGGAAACTATTGCAGCTAAAATCAGAATAATGACCAGAAAATCCTTGTACTGTTCCAAAAAAATCCGAAAAATACTCTTCTTTTTTCCTTCCACCAGCTCATTCGCTCCATATTGTTCCTGATGCTGGCGTACTTGCTGTTTTGTCAGTGGTTCCAAAGATCCGTTTAACTGTTCCCTTACTTCATTTTTTGTCTGTTGATAAAATGTTTTCATAGGCATATTCTCCTTTTTATGCTCTGACTTCATTATACCCGAAAAAAACCTCGTGTCATCACGTTTTTACAAAAATCCTTTGCACATCATGTGCATCCCTTGGAGTGTTTTATGATATAGGAAAGTGAGAACTTTCCTATATCATAAAAAAGACTTTTACTGTACTACTTCGTACAGTAAAAGTCTTGCTATTTCATCACGATACGGGCAAAATATCTGCCGGGGTTGACGACATCGTAAACGCTTACAGCGTCAGCTACTCCCTTTTACAAAATATATACCGGATTTTCACAATTCCCGGTTCTTTTCTCAATGAGCGTGCGGGGATTCGAACCCCGGACAACTTGATTAAAAATCAGTCCTTCAAATTCCTCACGCATCCTATTAAATGCTACATTCCTTACCAGTTGATGGAACATCCGCTTTTTGTATACTATCACACTACTATACAAAATGCAAGATAAAAATTTTAAAAGACTCATTTTTTGTACTATATAAAATACATCTCGACATTACCCTCCCCCTATTATTTTATACTAGATAGTGTATTTCAAACAAAAGAAGGGAGAAAATTTTATGAAAACTTGGAAACTAGTATCTGGTATTTTGTCTATCATCTTATTTGTATTTGTAACTTTCCAATCCTGTGCCGTCGGCGTTGCGAATACCCTCGAATCCAATGGGGAAGTCGGAGGAACAGCAGGAACCATTGTTGCTATCATGATGTTAGCGGGCGGAATCGTTTCAATTGCTACGCGAAACAAAACATCAAACGGCGGAAATATCGCTATGATCGTTTTATTTGGAATCGCTGTATTTTTTGGATTTCTTTTGGCCGATGGTTATACAGATTTATATATTTGGTCCGGATGGTGTTTAGTTAACGTTATTACGTCTATTGTATCCATGAAAAAAAATAAATAGAATGAAACGGGGATGCTTATTTTGAACTGCTCCCCGTCTTTTTTTACTTTCTGCTTGAAAACAACATTAGTGCTATGGTAGGTCGACGGTTGTTTTATTTTTTAATTTCTGATAGACATCTTAAATAATTCCCTCTGTTTTTCTTTATACAACTGTCAAATACTTCGTTGGCACCCAACTATTGAGCTGCCTGATCAGCGCTTCCTGCTTGTCCATTCGCTTTTCCAGCGAACGAATGTCTTTTCGGTGTTCTGCAAAGCGAACTTCTATTTCATTCTCTTCCATGATTCTTCCTTTCCCGAAATATTTTATTGCATAAAAATAAGACCTCTTTGGGTCTTGCTCTAATTTCCATGTTGTTCTCCTCTTTGAATACTATAGATAGATTGTTGGACAGTTAAATCCTGATATAACTAAAAATAAAAGAGCAATTGCTTTTCAGATC
>CAJMHU010000047.1 GCA_905213305.1 uncultured Anaerostipes sp. | reverse complement strand
TGTGCCGAAAGGGGTATCAAAGCAGATTGCTGCAAAAATGCCAGGGCGTAAAAAAGTAAGAAACGATTTAAATTGAGTGAATAAAGGAAAAGTCGGGAGAGATTCCGACTTTTTATGATGTAGACCCAAGTGATAGAGATGAATATATTGCGTTAGACGACTATTTTTAGTTATTTAAAAATAGCGCGAATAAGAGAATTACAAAAGATTGTGCAGGATCTTGGGGCAAAACATTTTAGAGTAACATACAAAGAAGAAAATGTACCGGAAATACAACGATAGTAAGTGAAGTACACAATGAATTTGCTGCTTTGAGTACTGGAGAAACATGAAAACCATTAAAAATCTTCGAATAGTTTTAAAAATTTGGGTATCATTCTGGGTGTCTGGTGTTATCTTTTATTTATAGCATGAGCCTACGGTTTTTAATTGTTTTTGAGTAACTCAATTCTACCAAACCGGATGGCATCCATACTATTTTTTACGCCCTCAATTATTGGATTTTCAAGGTGTATACGAACTTATTGAAATGCAAAGTTTGAGTAATTAAAAGGGATTCTTTGGAAATTTAATAAATAGTTTATTGCTTTTCATATACTGTCATATTATACTTGAATCATCTAAACTTTCTGATAAATTTCTAAATGATTTCTAGAAGGTCAAGACCGTTCGGTCAGATATTTCAGAAAAAATTTAACTGAACAAAGAGGCAAGTAAATATGATGGAAAAGCAGTTGTACAATAGACAATATTTCTTTATAATGAAAATATCAAAAAAGAACATCATGTATGATTGTGTTTTCCACACCGTGGAAAGGAGCAGTTATATGTGTAAGAAAACGAAAGAACAGAAGTTTATTATGTTACCTAGCGTGGATTTTTGTTTTCAGGAGCTGATGGAAGATGAAGAAGTGCGCCGAGGATTTATAGGTGCGTTTCTTCGGATTCCACCGGAAGAGATTCTGGATATGGAATTACTTCCGAAGAAGCTTCGTAAGAAATATAAGGAAGAGAAGTACGGAATCCTGGATGTGCGAGTTCGTCTAAGAGAGGGAGAGCAGCTAAACATTGAAATGCAGTCTATTGCCTATGATTACTGGCAGGAGCGGTCTTTGTTTTATCTTGGGAAAATGTATGTAGACCAGATCCACGAAGGGGAAGATTATGATAAGTTGAAGAAATGTATCCATGTAGGGATTCTGGATTTTACACTGTTTGAACATGAGAGATATTATTCTTGTTTTCATATCTGGGAGGATACGATACGGGACATGTATTCCGACAAATTCGAGATTCATGTACTTGAGTTGCCAAAGCTTGCGAAGTATGAATATCCACAGACAGAACTCCTTCGATGGGCACAATTTTTCGGTGCAAGGAGCAGGGAGGAAATTGAAGTGTTGGTAGAAAAAGATGAATATATCCATAAAGCATATGATAAATTGGAAGAAATCAGTGCAGACGAGGAAAAACGATTAGAATATGAGGAACGACAAAAGGCAATCCGGGATCATCGCCATATGTTAGCTAGTGGAAGGCGCGAAGGATTACGTGAAGGATTACGTGAAGGAAAACATGAGCACGCAGTGGAAATGGCGCGTAAGATGTTGGAGGATAAGTTGCCGATAGAAAAGATCGCGGAGTATTCCGGATTATCACCGGAAGATGTGCACAGGTTGGAAGAACAATGAATACAAAGCAGAATTTGATTCTTGCACAGTACAGGTATTCATTCACCATCTTGGTAATTAAGTAGACAAGCAAAAATGAGGCTGGTGTAAAGCAAAATAATCTGCTTTCCCGGCCTCATTTTTACATGAAATATTGAAATGAGTCTGCTATTTTTATTTCAAATTGGAGATGGTGAACGTAACCTCTAACACATTTTCATCTTTATAGTCTGCATCCTGGAAAGAAAAAGATTCTTTTTTCTGCAGACCTTCGATCATCGGCTCTGCTTCGCTCCACTGATTGATCAGATCCATCTGAAGGCTGCCTTTTTCAGAGAAAACCTCATCATTTTTATTTTCTTTTACCGTGTAATCCGTTCCATTAAAAAGAACCTTGTCAATTACAATCTGAGCATTGGTAAAGTCGGATTTTGTCTGATTTCCAAGTTCAACGTCACAGTCTTTTAAAGCGATGGTTGTGATGTTTGAGAGCATATCTTTATCACCTTTCAGTTTCAGAGTATAGGTGCCGCCTTTTTTGGTAATTCTTGCAGTGTTATCACTTTGAATGGTCGTCCAGTATTTACTGTCTGACACATACAGGCGGACGGACATCAGAGTGCTGTTTTGAGATGCTTTCTGACCAAAACCTTCCATAATGGCATCAATAATGACAGGCTGTGTGACTTCACATGTTGTACGATCAAATAAGCCGAATCCGTGGACACCATTGTATCCATTGTCCCAGTACATTGGAATACATCCGTTTTTACGACTCAGCTGGCACAATTTTCGGGCAAAATATGCACGGTAATATTCGTTTTCACTGTCATAGGATGTTTTGCCGATAGAGCCGTATTCACCGATGAAAACAGGGTATCCCTTGTCTGCAAATGTTGTTTTCATCAGATTTAACTGATTTTTCATGTAAGTTTCGTCACAGGTTGTACTTGTTTTGGAAGGATCATCCGCTTCGTTGCCTCATTGAGTGATCACACCGTTTTCTCCGCCACAGAAGTCCCAAGGAGAATAATAGTGAACAGAAATCATAATTCGTTGTTCTTCTTTATCGATTGGTTTGTCGCGGTATTGATCCGTAGGAAGTTTAAAACCGTAGTCTCCGGCGGTATAGTCGATATTTGTGTTCCAGCCGGGAATAATCAGCCAACGCTTTGTATTGTTATCTCCTGTTTTCCGAACAGTATCAACGAATATCTGGTTGTAGTCATTAATATTTTGATAGTACTCTTTATTCGGTTCAGAATAACTGCCGTCAAATTCTTCATTCATGGACTCGAACAGTAAGTGCTCATCGTAATTTTTAAATCTTTCTGCAATTTGCTTCCATACCTTTTTATATTTTTTCTTAATCTCTGTTTGATTTTTTCCATTGCACAAAAGCCAGCTGCCATCGATGGTATTATAGCCATCTCCGTGAATGTTGATCACTGCATATAAGTCATTTTTAATGCAGTAGTCTACAACTTCCTGTACACGATCCAGCCATTTGCTGTCAATCGTATAATCTTTGTCATCGTCGATTTTGGCAAAATAGGATACAGGGATACGGATCGATTTAAAGCCTGCAGCCTTTACACTTTGAATGAGTTTTTCTGTGATTACAGGATTTCCCCAGTTTGTTTCCTCCGGAACGTTGTCAGTGACACTTTCCAGCTGATTTCCTAAATTCCAGCCAGGTCCCATTGCTTCTACTATTTGAGACTGGTTTAAATCTTCAAAAGATGTGGTGTCCTTTTTCGCTGCCTGAACAGAAAATGGAGCTGTGAAGCTTCCTGCGACAACTGTGCCAACCAGTACGGCGGCTATAAACATGGATCGTAAACGATTTTTCATAGTGCCCTCCTACATAAAAAATTTACTCTTCTTGTTATCCTTCAGATCGCGCGTGTTTGAAAAACTGGAAGAATTGTTTTTATAATATCATGGTTTTTTGGCGTGTAATACTATAAAAATTGGTAAAATATTACAATAAAATTTTGAGGTTTTGAAGTGTGGAGAATGGGGAAAAAGTAATGACTGCAGGGGAATTCCGGTCTTTTTGTCACTCATTTTCTTGAGTTACAGATGAAAAGCAGTTAAAATGAAGGATAGGAAGGAGATATAATAGTATGGGAAATTGCAGAAATGTAACAAATACTTTTTCGGAAGAAAGAAGACATTATTCGAATACGTATTTAGAAATATGCGAGGTATATGATGAAGCTGTAGAAGTGGGCGTATTTTCAGCAGTTGCTACAAAAGGATTATGAAGAAAATAAAGAACTATCAGGTGAATTTATAAGAATGTTTGTAGATACATATGGGCTATGCTTATCAAATGATGTACTTTTTGATGAGTCATCGTTGTTTGGTTTGTTTTAAAGATACGAGTAAAGGGAGGATAATAGAATGGCGAAGCAGGAAAAAGATTATCTTGCCATTGCTAAATAATAGGAGGTTTTGGATGAATGAAAAGAAAAAGAAAATTATGAAGTTGAGCATACCTTAGATTTTGGAACAATAATAGAAGACTTAGGGATATTGTGCCGAAAAAAACGGAGGCATGTTATGAGATTATATCATGGAAGTATATTGTAATTGATAGTATAAATCATGTGGTGGAACTTGCCTGAATTATTTACAATCGAATAGATACAGAAAAATGAAACAGGTTCAGATTAGTTGTTGTAGATATCAAAAGAAATATAGACGAATCGGAGTGTACATTCCGCATACTGTCTCTTAGCCCTGCATAGATTGTATAAACAAATTATACAGGGGTTTCCATGAAAGATTATATTGAGGAGAGGGCCGTTGAGATCGCAACTTATATAATAGAAAATAATGCGACAGTGAGGCAGACAGCGAAGCAGTTTGGGATTAGTAAGAGTACGGTGCACAAGGATGTGACAGAAAGATTGCTTCAGGTTCGGCCGGTACTGGCGGCAAAGGCTCGAAAAGTGTTGGATATGAACAAATCGGAGCGTCATATACGCGGTGGACTGGCTACAAAAGAAAAATATTTACACCAGCATGAAAAGAACAAGAGCTGACATAGGAATGTGTGCTATAATAAGGAAGAAAGTCAGCAGGTATGCTGAGAATAAAAAGTAAGATACAGGAGAAGCTAATTGAGACAAGGAAAAAACGGGCAAATACGAGGCACCCTGAAACGCAGATTAATGACAAATTTTCTTTTGACAGCATTGATTCCGGTTTTGATCTTTGCAATTATCTCGCAGATCAATATACAGCAGCGATTAAAAGAAAATCTATCAGACCGAATAAAGAGTAATCTGGATACGGCAGAGAAAAATCTGGAGATGGTTCTGGATAAGTACGAGACAATCTTATATGATTTCAGCACGGATGAAGATGTTCTGGAAATTGTAAGAGCATTGAACGAGAGCCGGGGGGATCGTGAGAGTAACAGCACCAGTCTCAGGAAAAAACTGAGTCATATTTGCAATCAGTTTACCGGAGTGGAAGGGATCACGATACAGTTAAAGACGGGAGAGATCATATATTATGAGAGTCTTTCGTCATTTTCTGGAAGTGAGACGTGGGCAGATAAGGTTGAGATTCCGAAAATAGAACGGGGAGCTGTTTATTTCGGAGATGGAAAGCCAGTGAAGATTGCTGACAAGAATCATTACATGTTTTATATTGCAAGAAATATTACGGACTATCGTATTATCGAGAATTTTCAGGGAACGGTCGTATTAAGTGTCAATGAGGAGAGAATTCGCGGAGCAATTGCATCGGATATTGGTTCCAGAGAATATCTGCTGAGCGACGATGTGATTGTGAGTGCGCCTGATCCAAAGAAGATCGGGAAGAAGCTCAGTGAGATACAGGATTCCGAAAATTACCAGTATACGACAGCAGATCATGAAATCAGCGGATTTGCAATCTGCAATGAGCAGCCACTTGCGTATTACTGGAAAATGTCCGTCAGTCAATGGATTTATCTGTTTATCATTATCAGCATGACGATCGTGATCATGTTCATATTGCTTCATTTTTTCAGCAGACCATACATTCAGGCGGTAGAATCAATTACCGGCGTAATGAGTTGTGTAGAACAGGGTGAGTTTGATCATCAGGTGAGAGTGAACCCGCATCTGCCTATGGAGATACAACAGATCAGTTCAGGATTTAATGAGATGGTTGCACATCTGGAGATGTTGATCGCAAAAGTAAAACAGGCGGTTCTGGATCAGAAAAATGCAGAATTGTCAGCCCTGGAGGCACAGATCGATCCTCATTTTCTCTATAATACGCTGGATACGATCAACTGGAAGGCGATTGAAAATGAGCAGTATGAGATTAGTGGAATGGTTGGTGCACTTGCGGACATTCTGCGTTATACAGTGAAAAATGCAGGAGGAACAGCGAGTATCAGCGAAGAAATTGCCTGGCTGAAGCAATATATTATGCTGCAGAGTGCAAAATTCGGAAAGCGTCTGGATGTAAAGATTCATATGCCGGAAGATGTGAAGGAATGCAGAATCCACAAATTGCTTTTACAGCCGTTTGTGGAAAATACGATCAAATATGCATTCGCAGATCAGGAAACGTGTGCTTTGAATATCCGCATGAAGAAAAGCGGAGAACAGCTGCATATTCTGATTCAGGACAATGGACAGGGAATGGATCCGGACATGGTAGCCAAACTTAATCAGGACGAGTGCGAGATGGAAGGACATCTTGGAATTGCAAATGTAAGAAAGCGCCTGAAATTGTATTATGGGGGACAGGCAGCATTATATTTTGAAAGTGAAGTTGGAAACTATACAAAAGTACACTTATTTATACCGATAGAGGAGGAAACTACATGCGTATTGTAGTGGTTGAGGATGAAGCGCCGATTCGTGAAGGAATGGCAAAGCTTCTAAGCAAGATCAATCCGGAATATGAGCTGGTAGGAAAAGCGGCGGATGGGGAAGCAGGATACCAGCTGATTCGTGAACTGAATCCGGATCTGGTCATTATGGATATCCGGATGCCAAAAATGGATGGGATTGCCATGATGAAGAAATTGCGGGAGGAAAATATAAAATGTAAAGCCATTATCCTTTCGGCATATTCGGAATTTCAGTATGCCCAAAAGGCGATTGAACTCAAAGCAGACAGCTATCTGCTGAAGCCGATTAAGATTCCGGAATTGAAAAGTGCCTTAAAACAGGCAGAGAGAGAAATCTCAGAGGATCAGGGGACAGAGCAGATTTTTTCCGTGGAAAATATTATGTTGGCCTGTATGCATGGTCAGGTGCGCCAGAATTCACAATTAAATAAAACAATGCAGCAAAAATACGGTGTTTCTCTGGAAGAACCGGCAGAACTTTTTGGTGTGTGGCTAGGGGACAGTTACAGAAAACAGAAGTCGTTGACCAGGCAGATTTTGGAAACGGTGGGGGATCACGCTATACATTATAAGTCCTGCATTTTGGAATCCGACAGCTGGCAGCTGTTGACGATGGTGATTTATCAGGTGAAAGACGGAGCGTCCCAGAAAGAGCGATTTGAAAAGTCCGTTGTCCCAATGGTTTGCAGTCAGCTGGAAACTCCGGTGGTCTGCTTCTGGAAAACGGTAGAACGGCTGTTGGATATGCCGTCTGCATTGCAGGAAATCCGTGTACAGAGAGAATGGAATCTGATGTTTCCGAAAGGAACACTGATCAGCAACGAGTTGATTGAGCAGCAGCATCCGGTACCGTTAAAATATCCTGTGGAATTGGAAGAAAAGGCAAAACAGGCGGTTTTACAGGAGAACAAAGAGGAATTAAAAAAATGTTTCTGGAAACTGGCGAACTGCTATCAGGAAGAGTTTCATACACCGATGGATATCAAACAGGCGATCATTCATTTGAGCCTGGCTGTATTCGGAATCTATAAGGCAAAAGTTTCGGTTGAACTGGATCTGGAAGTGCAGAATATCCTGCAGGAAATTACAGTAGCAGTGAGCTGGAACCAGCTGGAAGCTGCATTGAAAGCCTTTTTCGGTTTGTTTGAGTTTGAGACGGAAGAGGAAGGCGGGGAGACAAGTGTTCTGGTAAAACAGGCGAAAAAGCTGATCCGCAAATATTATGATCAGGGGATTACGCTGGAGGAGATTGCGAATAAGCTTTATGTATCGGAAGAATATTTAAGCGCACAGTTTAAAAAAGAAACCGGAAGTACTTTTACCGAGACAATCCGCAAATACAGGATAGAGAAGGTAAAGGAGCTGCTTTTAAATACACATTTGAAACTGAATCAGATTGCGGAGCTTGCCGGATATTCAGATCCGAAATATATGAGTAAGGTATTTAAAGAGGAAGTTGGGATGCTTCCAAATGACTTCAGAAAATCGGTTCATTAAAAAAATCTCCCTTTTTAAGATATTTCACCCTGTTTCTTTTGAAAGAATGTGATAACCTCGTAAGGGTAAAACATGGAAGGCATCATAGGAAGACATCAGTATAGATAGAAGAGGAGTATTCATGATGAGTGAAATGTTAGTTAGCTTTAAAAACCCCGAGGAAATTCTAAATTTTGTAAATACAGTGGCAAAGTATCCATATGATATGGATATGAAGAGAGGAAGATTTGTGGTAGATGCAAAATCTATTTTAGGAATCATGAATCTCGGGCTGAACAACGTGATATCACTGCAGGTTTACGGTGATCATTGCGAAGAACTGAAAAAGGAAATCTCCCGTTACGCTGCCTAGCGGCAGCCCTCCTAAATATGATGTTAGATGAAAATCTGACTCCAAATTCCCCAAACTAAGCAAACCTAAGGGAGAGAATTCCAAAGGCCGATGTACGAAAGTGCATTGGCCTTTTCAGTATACAAAGAAATAGAAAATAGAAGAAATGAGGATAGAGAAATATTTTTCAACACTTTTGTCCGGTTATCCGTCTTATAAGTGAAAGGCAAAAGAAAGGATCGCAAGGTATGATAGAGGAACTGTATAAGAAATATTATGAGGAATTGATCAATTGGTGCCATAGTATGACAGGAAACCTGTATACCGCGGAGGAACTGGTGCATGAAGCTTTCTTGCGCGCAATGCTTCATGAGGATACCTTATCCACACTGAAAGAACAGCAAAGTCGCTCATGGTTATATCGAACTGTTAAAAATTTATATGTAGATCGTCTCAGACATGGCAAGAAGGAAATCATCTTGGATGAGTTTTCGCAGCCACAAATAGATTCTGAAGAACTGGTTCGATTAGAATGGGAGAAGCTGCTGGAAACTTTACCGGATCTGGAAGGAGTAATTTTTTCGTTACGTTACCTGGAAGGGTATAATTCCAAACAAATTGGAGATATCCTTTTGCTTTCACCAGGAACGGTCCGATCCAAACTTTCTTCTGCACGTCAACATTTAAAAAGAATTTTAGGAGGGAACAAATATGTTTGATAAGAAAAACTATGTATTAAATTGTGATATCTGTGATGCCAGAAAAATGAAAGAAGAAGATTACAACAACTATAAAAACATGATAATCAATGCAGATATTGTTATCGTCAGTACTTCCAGTAAAAGTATTTTAAATCGTCTTCCTGTCACGATAAATCAAGATTATACAATAGAAATTGCAGATGATGTTGAGACAGAGTTAAAAGTAATCAATGGATCGTATGAAATAACAGATTCTATGGTTGTTCAGGAACATACATTGTTAATCGTAAATGGAGCCCTCAATATACATTCAGGTACAAAAGAAATTTTAGAGAAATATGAGAAAATTCATGTGAACGGTTCTGTTCGATGCGCGGAAAGTATTTCGGGTTATCTGACAAAATTATCCGCAAGTAATTCCGTTTCGATCTATCCGGATGACTGTATGATATTAAATGACACATTCATTGTAGATAAATATTTCCCTTTGAGAGCAAAAGAAGGCAACAAATATTATGTAAAAGACAAAGTAATTATTCAGGATAAATCGGTAGATATGCAAAAGCTAGTCGAAAAAAATGTCCGGTTTGTTACAGAACAGTTGATCATTCCGGAAGAAATGGTGGAATCGTGTATCGAGCTATTTGATGAAAAAGTGAATTTTGTAGTCATCCCTGCAGGAATGGCACTTCATTATGGAGATGCAGTTTTAAATGAAGAATTACTGAAGAAAGAGGGAGACAGCATTTATGTGTACGGAAATCTAAAAGTACCGGAAGATGTCAAATTAGATACATTAGATGAGTGGATTTCAAAACTCATGGTAAAGGAAACGGTAGTTTTGATGAAAAATCAAGAAGCGTCATTTAAAAAGTTAAATGTGGACTATCAGAGACTTGAATTTGAATGGGAGGGCAGAATCATTGAAAATAAGCCTAATATTAGGATAGATAAAATATTGCTTGAAAATTCTTCAGATCAAGTTCTTGTAAGAAATATAGCTACTGTAAAGATTGCACAAGATGTAACGCCGGAGTTGATATTAAATTACCTCAGGATTCAAAACTGCGCACAGGTATTGTGTAATGAAGAACAGAAAAGTGTGATTGCAGCCATTTCGCAAAATGTAGCACAAATTGGAGAAGCTGATGGAGAAGAGCTGCCTGGTAAGAATATCGGAATTCAGGATCTGCTCTTTGCGAAAGTGATCAATGCAGACAGCTATATCCTTTGATCAGACAGATTAGAATTAGAGTATTTGGAAGTAAAACTGGTGAAACTACAAGAAAAGAAACTTGTAAATTCAGAAGTGCTACATTATAATAAAAATACTAGGATAAACATTAGGAGGAAACATTTGTGAAAAACGAATTAGTAATCGTACTCGATTTTGGCGGGCAGTACAATCAGCTGGTTGCAAGACGCGTTCGAGAATGCAATGTATATTGTGAGATTTATTCTTACAAAACAGACCTTCAGAAGATCAAGGATATGAATCCAAAAGGAATCATTCTGACAGGTGGTCCGAACAGTTGCTATGAGGCAGACTCCCCGACCTATACAAAAGAATTGTTTGAACTTGGAATCCCTGTATTGGGACTGTGTTATGGAGCCCAGCTGATGATGCATGTACTTGGTGGTGAAGTAAAACGTGCAGATGTCAGAGAATATGGAAAAACTGAGGTGTTGATCGATAAAGCCTCTTCAAAAGTATTTGAAGGCGTGTCAGCATCTACAATCTGCTGGATGAGTCATTTTGATTATATTGCGCAGATCGCACCGGGATTTGAGATTACAGCACATACGGCAGACTGTCCGGTAGCAGCCGCAGAGAATGCAGAAAAACAGCTGTATGCGATCCAGTTCCATCCGGAAGTACTTCATACAGTACAGGGAAAAGAGATGCTCAGCAATTTCGTGAGAAATGTGTGCGGATGTGCCGGCGACTGGAAGATGGATGAGTTTGTAGAAAACTCAATCAAAGAGATTCGTGCAAAAGTAGGCGACGGAAAAGTATTGTGTGCACTTTCCGGCGGTGTGGATTCTTCCGTGGCAGCAGTTATGCTTTCCAAGGCAATCGGAAACCAGCTTACCTGTGTATTCGTAGACCATGGACTTCTTCGTAAAAACGAGGGAGATGAGGTAGAAGCAATCTTCGGACCGGAAGGTGACTATGACCTGAACTTTATCCGGGTGAACGCACAGCAGAGATTTTATGAGAAACTTGCAGGAGTGACAGAGCCGGAGCAGAAGAGAAAAATCATCGGAGAAGAATTCATCCGTGTATTCGAGGAAGAAGCGAAAAAGATTGGAACGGTTGATTTCCTGGTACAGGGAACCATTTATCCGGACGTAGTAGAAAGTGGTCTCGGCGGTGAATCCGCAGTGATTAAGTCTCACCATAACGTAGGAGGACTCCCGGATTACGTAGATTTCAAAGAAATCATTGAGCCGCTTCGTGATCTGTTCAAAGATGAAGTAAGAAAAGCAGGTCTGGAACTCGGACTTCCGGAACGATTGGTATTCAGACAGCCATTCCCGGGACCGGGACTTG
>CAJMHU010000046.1 GCA_905213305.1 uncultured Anaerostipes sp. | reverse complement strand
GAAATTTTTATGCCAAAAAGAACAGATATTCACAAAGTGTTAATTATTGGGTCCGGTCCGATTATTATCGGACAGGCATGTGAGTTTGATTACTCCGGAACCCAGGCCTGCAAAGCACTTCGCAAGCTGGGATATGAGATCGTGCTGGTGAATTCTAATCCTGCAACGATTATGACAGATCCTGAGACAGCAGATGTAACTTATATAGAACCGCTGAATGCGAAACGACTGGAAGAGATTATCAAAAAAGAGCGTCCGGATGCACTTCTTCCGAATCTCGGCGGACAGTCTGGGTTAAATTTATGTGAAGAGCTATATAAGAAAGGAATTCTCGACAAATATGATGTAAAGGTAATCGGCGTACAGGTAGAGAGCATCGAGCGTGGAGAGGACCGTATCGAATTTAAAAAGGCCATGGATGAGCTCGGAATTGAAATGGCACGCAGCGAGGTTGCATACAGTGTAGAGGATGGTTTAAAGATTGCGGAAGAGCTGGGTTATCCGGTTGTTTTGCGTCCTGCCTATACAATGGGCGGAGCCGGAGGCGGTCTGGTTTATAACAAAGAAGAATTAAAAATGGTTATGGCGCGAGGACTGCAGGCAAGCCTTGTAGGGCAGGTGCTGGTAGAGGAGTCGATTCTCGGCTGGGAGGAACTTGAGTTAGAAGTTGTCCGCGACTGCGAGGGCAATATGATTACGGTTTGTTTTATTGAAAATATTGATCCGCTGGGAGTTCATACGGGAGATTCTTTCTGTTCTGCTCCGATGCTGACAATTTCCGAAGAATGCCAGAAGAGGCTTCAGGAACAGGCTTATAAAATTGTAGAATCTGTACAGGTGATCGGAGGAACGAATGTGCAGTTTGCTCACGATCCGGTTTCTGATCGAATCATTGTCATTGAGATTAATCCAAGAACATCCCGTTCTTCCGCCCTTGCGTCCAAGGCGACAGGTTTCCCGATTGCTTTGGTTTCTGCGATGCTGGCGGCGGGATTAACTTTAAAAGACATCCCGTGCGGAAAATATGGCACATTGGATAAATATGTTCCGGGTGGAGATTATGTGGTAATTAAGTTTGCCAGATGGGCATTTGAGAAGTTTAAAGGTGTGGAAGATAAGCTGGGAACACAGATGCGTGCAGTCGGCGAGGTTATGAGTATCGGAAAGACATACAAAGAGGCTTTTCAGAAGGCAATACGAAGTCTGGAAATCGGCCGTTACGGATTAGGTCATGCGAAAGATTTTGGTTCCATGACGAAAGAGCAGCTTTTAAATCTTCTGGCAACACCGTCCAGTGAGCGGCATTTTATCATGTATGAGGCGTTAAGAAAAGGCGCTTCTGTGGAGGAAATCTTTGAGCTTACAAAGGTAAAGCATTATTTTATTGAGCAGATGAAAGAATTGGTGGAAGAGGAAGAAGCAATTCTCGCAGGCAAAGGTGCGCTGCCTTCCGATGAATTGCTGACTGCGGCAAAGAAAGATGGATTTTCTGATAAATATTTAAGTCAGCTTTTGGAGATTTCCGAGGAAGAAATCCGAAATCATCGGATTTCCATCGGTGTTGAGGAGGCATGGGAAGGCGTCCATGTCAGTGGAACTCAGGACAGCGCTTATTACTATTCTACCTATAATGCGCCGGATCAGAATCCGGTTCGCAAGGAGAAACCGAAAATTATGATTTTGGGCGGAGGTCCAAACCGAATCGGTCAGGGAATTGAATTTGACTACTGTTGTGTTCATGCATCCCAGGCGCTGAAGAAAATGGGATTTGAAACAATCATTGTAAACTGTAATCCGGAAACCGTATCTACAGATTATGATACTTCGGATAAGTTGTACTTCGAGCCGCTGACCCTGGAAGATGTATTGAGTATTTACAAAAAAGAAAAACCTTTGGGTGTTATTGCACAATTTGGAGGACAGACGCCATTGAATCTTGCGGCAGAACTGGAGAAGAACGGAGTAAAAATTCTCGGAACCTCTCCATCAGTGATTGATTTGGCAGAAGATCGTGATCTGTTCCGTGAGATGATGGGAAAACTGGAAATTCCGATGCCGGAGTCGGGAATGGCAACAACCGTCGAAGAAGCATTGGAGATTGCAAAGAAAATTGGTTATCCGGTGATGGTTCGCCCGTCATATGTTTTAGGCGGACGAGGCATGGAAGTGGTCTATGATGATGAGAGCATGACAGGTTATATGGAGGCTGCAGTGGGTGTAACTCCAGATCGTCCGATTTTGATTGACCGTTTCCTGAATCATGCGATGGAATGTGAGGCGGATGCGATCAGCGACGGAACCAATGCCTTTGTACCTGCTGTCATGGAGCACATTGAGTTGGCAGGAGTTCATTCTGGAGATTCCGCATGCATTTTGCCTTCTGTGCATATTTCAAAAGAAAATCTGGAGACAATTAAGGAATATACAAGAAAAATTGCAGAGGAGATGCATGTAAAAGGTTTAATGAATATGCAGTATGCAATCGAGAATGGTAAAGTTTATGTGCTGGAGGCAAACCCGAGAGCATCCCGTACAGTGCCGTTGGTCTCTAAAGTCTGCAACATTCGCATGGTGCCGCTGGCAACGGAAATTATCACCGCTGAGCTTACCGGAAAACCATCTCCGATTCCAAGCTTAAAAGAACAGGTGATTCCGAATTACGGAGTGAAGGAAGCGGCGTTCCCATTTAATATGTTCCAGGAAGTTGATCCGGTATTAGGACCGGAAATGCGTTCAACCGGAGAGGTTCTTGGTTTATCTGATTCTTATGGAGAAGCTTTTTATAAAGCGCAGGAAGCAGTACAGGCAAAATTGCCGTTGGAAGGAACGGTTTTAATTTCTGTAAATCGAAAGGATAAGGATGAAGTCGTGGACGTAGCGAGAGGATTTGCGGACTGCGGATTTAAGATTCTGGCTACAAAACACACCAACGAATTAATTCAGGCAGCGGGTATTCCGTCAGAAAGAGTGAATAAGCTGGTGGAAGGACGACCGAATATTCTGGATTTGATTACCAATGGAGATATTGATCTTGTAGTCAATTCCCCGGTAGGAAAAGATAGTATCCATGATGACAGCTATTTAAGAAAAGCTGCAATCAAAGCAAAAATTCCATATTACACAACCATAGCGGCGGCAAAGGCAGCGGCAGATGGAATTTCCTATATTAAGAATCACAAGAGCGGTGAAGTTCGTTCCCTGCAGGAGCTTCACAGTGAGATTCATGATAAATAACATAAAGACTGAAAGAAGGAGATAAAAGGCAGCCTATTTCCAGACGCCAGGTTCTCTTCCGGCAGCAAGTGAAAGATACTTGCTTGTCCGGAAAAGAATCGGGTGGGAAATGGCTGTTTTTTTGTAATATAGGAAAGCTTTAACTTTCCCAGTATTATAAAAACACTCCGTGGGATGCACACTTGTCTGCTTTGTTTCAGGGAATTTCCGTGTACAAATCAAGGAGAATATCTTATAATTGTGAAAAGAAGAAAACTCAGAGACAGGTTTCAAAGGAGATCAGTTAGCGATGAAGAAGATCAGTATAGGGGATATGGAAAACATGAAAATCGGCAATGCACAGGATCATCAGGCGGGAACCGGATGTACGGTTGTGATTTGCGAGCAGGGTGCACCGGCGGGGCTTGCTGTTTTTGGAGGGGGACCCGCATCCAGAGAAAGCCAGCTGCTAAATTCGACCGCGGCAGCAGAGAAAATTCATGCTGTTTTATTGAGCGGCGGCAGCGCATTTGGACTGGATGCCGCAGGCGGAGTGCAAAAATATTTGGAGGAACGGAAGATAGGGTTTGACGTGGGCGTGACAAAAGTGCCGTTGGTGTGTCAATCTTGTCTGTTCGATCTGACAGTTGGGGATGCTAAAATTCGTCCCGATCAAACGATGGGGTATGAAGCCTGTATTGGCGCAGAAAATTCAAACTATCGGGATGGAAATTTTGGAGCGGGAACCGGAGCTACGGTTGGGAAATTGTATGGAATGGATTATTGCATGAAATCGGGAATCGGAAGCTATGGGGTTTCGATTGGCGATTTGAAAGTAGCGGCAGTCGTAGCGGTCAATGCACTGGGCGATATATTTGATTGGAAAAATGGAGAGAAAAAAGCCGGTCTTTTGGCAGAAGACCGGCATACATTCCGATTTACGGAAGAGGAGGTTTTTCAAAGCTATGAAATTGTAAAAAATAAATTTGTATCCAACACTACCATTGGAGTGGTTTTGACCAATGCAAAATTTGAGAAAGTGCGGTTAAATAAAATTGCCCAGATGGCGCACAACGGGTATGCCAGATCCATTCGTCCGGTCCACACATCAGCGGACGGGGACAGCATTTATGCGTTGTCTGTGGGAGACATTCCGGCAGATTTGGATGTTGTGGGAACACTTGCCGCTCAGGTGATGTCGGAAGCTATTTTGAAAGCGGTAGAAAGCGCACAGGGAGCGTATGGTTATCCGTCCATCAAAGAATTATAAAATTTGAAGGGGAAAGAAAGGAGAGACACAAAAGATGACAAAAAAAGATTTGGCATTGGAAGTCATTGCCCGCTTAAAGAAAGAATACCCGGATGCCGGATGTACATTGGATTATGATGAAGCGTGGAAACTGCTGGTGAGCGTAAGACTTGCCGCTCAGTGTACGGATGAGAGAGTGAATGTTGTAGTAGAGGGACTATTTGCAAAATATCCGGATGTAGAATCTTTGGCAGCTGCTGATCCGGCAGATATTGAAGAGATTGTCCGTCCCTGCGGACTGGGAAAAAGCAAAGCAAGAGATATCAGTAAATGCATGAAAGTATTAAGAGATGAATATGGAGGAAAGATTCCTACAGACTTTAAATCATTATTAAAGCTTCCGGGAGTCGGACGAAAAAGCGCCAATTTAATTATGGGAGATGTTTTCGGGGAACCTGCCATTGTGACAGATACTCATTGTATTCGTCTTGTCAATCGGATTGGGCTGGTAGATGGAATCAGGGACCCGAAAAAGGTAGAAATGGAATTGTGGGAAATCATACCGCCGGAGGAGGGCAGTGATTTTTGTCACCGACTGGTTTACCACGGAAGAGATGTCTGCACGGCAAGGACAAAGCCTCATTGTGACCGATGTTGTCTTTCTGACATCTGTGATCAAATGATATAATACATACAGAAATAAAAAAACCGCTTGCAAAAGCGGCTTTTTTATTGAAAAGAAAGAATTCCTCAAAGCAAACACTCGGTTGAACAGCGATTGCGGATAACTCAGAGAAAGTAAGACACAAAAAATTCATTTTTGTAACATAAAAGTAACATATTTTGATCAAAAGACGGACACATATCCAGAGTATTCTAACATTATAAACATATGGTTGATGAATATTTGACTTCATGAAGAGAGAAAGGCTGATGTGTTTTGGAAAGGAGATTAAAATGCCCAAATTGAAAAGAAAAAAGATTAAAAAAGAGATGAAACTTCTGATTTGTACACTGATTATGGGAATTGTGGTCATCAGCGGCGCAATCTCATACAAAATTTATGCAGAACATAAAAAAAGCAGCACAGAGACGTCCTCCGATACAACGAAAACAGATATGGATGTTGGGAAGACAATTCTCAGCTCTGAAGAGAAAAAAACATTGGAGGATTTTAAAGAGGTTTACAATGAAAAAAATCAGAAGCAAGTCAAAGAAACGATAGACAAGCAAAAAAAGAAGGGGAATTATACAGAGGATAATATGTTGGTAAAGTACAATCCCTTTGGAACCAATACACAGTCTCTTTATATTTATTTTCAAACAGAGGATGCAGTATCTGTCTCCTATAAAGTTCGTGTATCGGACAGCAGCATCAAAGATTTTTCTCAGGATGTTTATCAAAAGAAAAAATATCAGAAAACTCATGAATTCCAATTGATCGGATTGATCCCTAACACAGAAAATACCATTACCATTACTATGAAAACAAAGGACGGAAAGGAACAAAAGAAAACTTTTTCCTATAAAATGGAAGATCTGCAGGGGAAAGAAGAGACTCGTCTTTCGTTGACTGCCGGAACTTCAAAGCAGAAGCTTTCCAATGGTTTGTATGTTGTGATGGGAAATGACAGTGAAAGCCTGGATTTTATGTATTATTATGATAACAATGGAATTTTAAGAGGAGAAGTTCCGATTCTCGGGTACCGGAGTCATCGGCTGTTATTTGATGATACGGCGATGTATTACAGTATTTCCCAGACAAAAATCGCTAAGGTCAGCCGACTGGGACAGGTATTGAAGGTCTATGATACCGGAATTTACAATTTGCATCATGACTATGTGTTTGATGATGACGGAAACATTCTGACTCTGGCAACGGATACAACAAAAAATACAGTGGAAGACGTAGTGATTCGGATCAATAAGAGGACCGGAGAAGTTTCCAATGTTCTGGACTTGGAAAGTCTGCTTGGAGACTATAAGACAAGTCTTGGAAAAGATGATGATGAAGATTTGGACTGGATGCATATCAATACCATTCAGTGGCTGGGCGATGACGAGATATTATTAAGCTCCAGAGAAACATCCACCATTCTAAAAGTGAAAAATCTGTACAAAAAACCTGCGATTGATTATATGATCGGAGATGAAACTTTTTGGGATGATACGGGGTATGAATCATTGCTTTTGAAAAAGAAAGGAAACTTTACGATTCAGGGCGGACAGCATTCCATTACCTATGTGGAGGATGAGAAATTAAAAACAGGTCAGTATTACCTTTATATGTATAATAATAACATTGGAATCAGCGAATCCCGTACAGACTTCCGCTGGTCAGACATAGGACTTGATAACAGTGAAGCTTCCAAGGGGGATTGTTCTTATTACTATAAATATCTGGTAGACGAAAAGAAAGGAACCTTTGAATTGATAGATTCTTTTAAAGTTCCGTATTCCGGGTATGTTAGCAGTGCACAGAACATCGGCGGCAATACAATTACGGATAGTGGGATGGCAGGAGTTTTCGGAGAATATGATGAGGATCACAAACTGATTTCAAGTTTTCAAATGGAAATGGAAAAATTTATTTACCGCGTTTATAAATACGACTTTCAAGGCTTCTATTTTTCATAATCAAGAATACCTGAGTTTCTGTTGATCAGAAGCCGAGGTATTCTTGAATTTGCCGACGGAAAACAGAGGAAAAAAGGTTGGTTATGGTTCCGCTTAAGAAGGCGGCAATGACCGTTCCGATTCCGACGGAAGACAATCCGGGGAGCAGCAGAAAGGATGCTAAGGCGGAAACGGCAGTGAAGAGCGATTCCAGGGAAACACGGACTGCGCCGAAACTGAAATGTATTTTATCTGAAATGCTTTTTACCAGACCTTCCATCGGCATGACTGCAAAACCGGAATTTATGGTGAAACTGACACCGATGGACAATACAATGCAGGCAAAGATAGATAAAAAGATTTTCTCAAGGAGACCGGCAGGCGTAAGAAAGAGCATTCCCAGAGATGTCAACTCAAGAAAGACGGAATAGAGGAATGTCAAGCCGAGCTGCATCACCTGAGTTTTACCGAAATGCTGTAAAACCAGACTCTCTGCGACTAAAAAAGCAGCATTGATCAAAAAATTGAATAAAGCATAGCTGTGAAAGGGAAATAGATAAGATAAGGTCAGTGCGATTGTACAGCTGGGAGCCACACCAAGCGCTGCTTTTAAAAATAAATTGGAGCCTGCGGACATAATCAGCAGCCCCAGAAAATAAAATAAAACTCTATGATACAAGAAAGTACGGTGTTTCATGAGCGGCGATTCCTTTCCTAAAATGATTTTTTGTGCTCTTATTATAGGCAGGCGCGGGCTTTACAGTCAATTCCACTTTTGGTATGATATATTCCGAAAAGGAATAAATAGGGAAGAGCGATGGAAATACAACAGTTATATTATTATATGGAATTATGCAGGCAGAAAAATTTTACGGAGGCAGGGTATGTCTGCAATATGACGCAGGGAGCTTTATCCAAACAGATTCGGAAACTGGAAGGAGAGCTGGGGGTTACGCTGATCCGCAGAAATACGAGACATTTTGAGCTGTCCAGAGAAGGGGAGGTACTGCTGGAATATGCCGGACAAATGGCCTCCTTGTATGAGGAAATGCTTCAGAAAGTCCAAAAGAACAGAGAAATAAAGATTGGCTGTATGCCGGTATTAGCGCCATATCATTTGGCAAGGACGCTAAACGAATTTCATGAGCAGCACCCGGAAATTCAGCTGGTGTTGGAAGAAAAACGGGCGCAGGAGATTTTAGAATCAGCGGATTCCTATGATTTTATGATTCTCAGAGAGTCAATGGGGAGCATTGATGCCAAGTATCGGCGTATTCCGCTGTATGATGACAGACTTTGCGCTGTGTTATACGATGATCATCCGCTGGCACAAAAGGGGAGCATTGCGTTAAAGGAGCTATCAGAAGATTCTTTTGTTTTTCCGGAAAAGGGAAGCAAAAGTTATGAGATTTTTTTTCAAAGCTGCGAAAAAGCAGGGTTTTCTCCGAATGTTGCTTATGAATTTCCGCAGGCAAACACCATTATGAGTTTTGTAAGTGAGGGAATTGGCGTAACCATTACATTTGAAAAGGTTTATGAAGATGCCAAATGTCAGGGGATCAGGAGGGTTCCATTAAACGATGAGTTTCACTATCCGGTATCTTTAATGTACCGGAAAAACAGGCCGTTAGATTATGCGCAAAGATTATTTTTGGAAGATATGAGAAACCGGGCGATCCTTGGAAAATAAAACTGGCACTATTAATTTTTGAAAAACTGGATGTTTTAAAAATGCCAAAATTAGATTAAATTATAGAACAAGAAGAAAACAATTGATATGGCAGGGAGGAATCATCCAATGAAATCAGAAGCAAAAATTCAGTTTTTAGCAATGACAGCAATGGCGGCAGCGCTTACTTATGTGTTTACTGCATTTGTGAATGTGAGGCTGCCGATTGCTGCAAATGGAGGCTTAATTCACCTGGGAAATGTGCCGTTGTTTGTAATGGCAATGCTGTTCGGACGCAAAATAGGAATGACTGCAGGTGCGGTGGGGATGGGACTTTTTGATTTCCTGTCCGGATGGACCTTATGGGCGCCGTTTACGTTTGTGATTGTGGGAGTTATGGGGTATGTGATCGGTGCAGTTTGTGAGAAACATTCACAGTATCGTTGGAAAGTGCTCTCTGTGATCCTTGCACTGGGAATTAAAATTGCAGGCTATTATCTTGCAGAGATAGTACTTTATGGGAACTGGATTGCGCCAATGGCATCTGTTCCGGGCAATGTGATACAGATTACAGTGGCAGGAGTCATTGTTCTGGCAGTGATTCGGCCAATTGAGATTGCCCTGCAGAACATGGGGTTTCATCAGTTTGCATAATTTAAGGAGGGGATCGATATGAAAGAATATAAAATTATGACGCCGGGGCCGGTTCAGGTTCCGGAAGATGTAAGGATGGCAAGGAGTCGTTCAACAACCAATCCGGATCTGGATCCGGTATTTTTCGATGAGTATAAAGAAACCTGTGAATTAATCAGCGAGCTGCTTCATACAAAAAACGAGACTTTGATTTTAAGCGGCGAGGGAATTTTAGGTTTGGAGGCAGCATGTGCGTCTATGACAGAGCCGGGAGATCGGGTTTTAGTTTTGGATAACGGAATTTACGGGAAGGGATTTGCAGATTTTGTTTCGATGTACGGAGGAGAGCCGACGCTTTATACTGCAGATGACAAAAATACACTGGACCCTGAAAAACTGGAAGTATATTTAAAGGAACATCATGATTTTAAATATGCGACGTTGGTGCATTGTGATACGCCCAGCGGAATGTTAAATGATATTCATGCAATCAGTCCGTTGTTAAAATCCTATGGGATCATGACTGTTGTGGATTCTGTATCCGGAATGTTTGGGAATCCGGTGGACGTAGATGCCGCACAAATTGATCTTTTATGCGGCGGATCACAAAAAGCAGTATCGGCGCCTCCCGGACTGACCTTTGTGACAATCAGCAGAGAGGCAAAAGAAAGCATGGAGCAGAGAAAGACGCCAATTGCATCTTTTTACTGCAGTCTGCAGATCTTTCAGGGGTATTATGAAAAGCAATGGTTTCCATACACGATGCCGATTAGCGATATTTACGGACTGCGGGCAGCTATGGATCGGATAAAAGAGGATACAGATTTACTGAAACGGCATCATAGAATTGCAGAGGCTGCAAGATTTGCGATCAAAAGTTTCGGACTTTCTCTTTACGCGGAAAGCGGGTATTCGGATACCGTAACGGTTTTTAAGGTGCCTGTGGGAATGAATGCCAATGAGATTCTAAGCCGAATGAGAGAAGTTCATCAGTTGATGCTGGCTGGCTCTTTTGGAAGTCTGGAAGGAAAAGTTCTTCGCATCGGTCATATGGGTGCCAATGCGAATTTCGGCGATATGCTGGAAGTGATGGCAGCATTGGAGGAAACGCTGCGATACTTCGGATGGAATGCGCAGAACGGACTGGCGGAAAGGTTTCAATTCAAATACAATCAAATGGTATAGAGAAAGAGGAAATGGGGGTCTGATTCTCAAAACAGATCTCCATTTCCTGTTTCTGCGGAAGATTCTATGTGAATGGGATTGGCTTTGGATTCTTTTTTTGAAAAGTCAAAGTACAGCCATAGAAAAAGAAGAAAAACTTTGATATACTAAATTTAAAAGGTCAGGGGGAAGATTTTGCTTGGCGATGCAGCATAAAAAATGCAGGGAGGAATGTTATGTGCCACAGAATTCGGGTGTGGCTGATTTTATTATGTCTGCTTTTTGTTTTTTCAGCAGGCGGATGTGGAAACAGAGACAAGGAAGAGAAGCAGGAGCGGACAGCCGGGGTGTTAAAACCCAGTGCGCCCGGAAAAGAGGTTCTGGATTATGGAGATGCCAAGATTGATATCTCCAATAAAAATCAGGGATATGTGGCAGTTCGCTATACCGGGGCAGCGCAGAAAATCAGCGTAGAAATGATAGGAAAGAATGAAAAAGTCTATAAATATTTTTTGGAGAGAACAAAGCATCCCACATATTTCCCGTTAACCAGCGGCAGCGGCACATACCAGATTTCTGTCTACGAGAATGTCAGTGACGATGAGTACAGTGTGTTAATGATGGACAGCTTTGATGTGAAACTGGAAGATAAGTTTTTGCCGTTTTTATATCCAAATCAATATGTAAATTTCTCAAAAGACAGTAAGGCGGTTCAAAAGGCGGAGGAACTGGCAAAAGGAACAAAAGAAGGATTAGAGATTGTAAAAAAAGTTTATCACTATGTGATCAACCATGTGACGTACGATGATGAAAAGGCAGAAACAGTACAGTCTGGATATCTTCCGGTGATTGATGAGACGTTGAAGACAAAAAAAGGAATTTGTTTTGATTATGCCGCGCTGATGACGGCAATGCTTCGGTCTCAGGGAATCCCGACCAAACTTGATATTGGGTATTCCGGAGATATATATCATGCATGGATCAGCACATGGCTGGAGGAAAAGGGCTGGGTGGATAATGTGATTTATTTTGACGGCAACAGCTGGAAGCTGATGGATCCCACGTTTGCATCCTCCGGCGGCCAGAGCCAGGAAATCATGCAGTATATCGGCAATGGATCCAACTATAAGGCAAAATACAGTTATTAATGGGGAGGCAAAGAGATGGAAAAGCAAGGCGGGGCCTATTACCGCTATTCCTACCGGGAGCTGTCGGCTTTCTGCCTGCAGATTTCCCTTCTTCTGGAATCAGC
>CAJMHU010000045.1 GCA_905213305.1 uncultured Anaerostipes sp. | reverse complement strand
TTTGTTTTCTCCAAATTGATGGAAAGGAAGAAGCTGAACTCTTTTGGCACCGACTGTCACCAGACATTGAGCAAGTCCCCTGGCATCGTCCAGAGATGCATTGAAATTTGGGATGACGGGGATTCTTGGAAGAACATCTATCTTTTGCTGAATTGCCCATGAAAGGTTTTTGAGAATCAAAGGATTGGGAACACCGGTTCCTTGGGAATGTTTTTTACTGTCATGGTGTTTGACATCAAAGAGCAGAAGGTCGAACATCGGAGCAAGTTTTTGAAAAATTACTTCCTTAATATATCCCGTTGTCTCTATGGCTGTGTGAATATGGTGTTTTTTTAATTCAGAAAGCAGAGCCTGAACGAATTCCGGCTGTGTCATCCCTTCGCCGCCGGAGATTGTTACGCCTCCGCCGGATTCTTCATAAAAATCCAGATCCTGAAGACAGATGTCAGTAACCTCTTTTACAGTTTTAAATTCTCCTTCAAAGCTTAATGCTCTGGAAGGACACTCATGAACGCAGGACAGACATCCTTTACAGAGATTCTGTTGGATTTGGATGCTATTTTCAGTTGCAAAAACAGCATTATGAGGGCAGCTATGAATACAGGTTTGGCAGTGCGTGCATTTTTTTCGGTCATATAAAATCTGAATATCTCGCAGCTGAGATTCTGGATTTGCACACCATTTACATTTTAAAGGACAGCCTTTGAGAAAAACCGTGGTACGAATTCCCGGACCATCGTGAATGCTGAATTTTTGTATATTAAAAATAATTCCTCTCTTTGACATTGTGAAGTTCTCCTTTCCTTTCTTACGAACATCATATCACAGGGATTTCAAATTGTAAATAAAAAGGTTTTAAATGAAAAAATATTGACAATATTTCGAAACATGATAAGATATAGTTATAAACAAAAGTAGAAAATATTTCGAATGAAAGTGCTGTTTTTCTCAAGGAGGTATATGAGATGAAAAATGCAGAACATTTTGGTGATTTGACGCCGAGAATGAATAAGTTTCGAGAAGCGGTTTTAGATAAAAAGCCCTTTATCTGTGCCGAGAGAGCACTTCTCGCTACAGAAAGCTATAAAAAGCATCAAAATCAGCCGTCAGTTATGAAGCGTGCTTTGATGCTGCAAAATATATTGGAGCATATGTCGATTTATATTGAAGATGAGACTTTAATTGTAGGAAATCAGGCGGCTTCCAATAAAGATGCTCCGATTTTTCCGGAATATACTTTAAAATTTGTGTTAGAAGAGCTGGATTTGTTTGAAAAACGTGATGGGGATGTTTTCTATATTACAGAGGAAACCAAGGAAGCGATTCGTTCCATTGCTCCGTTTTGGGAGAATAATAATCTAAGAGCAAAGGGAGGAGCCCTGCTTCCCGAAGAAGTGGACGTTTTTATGGAAACCGGATTCTTTGGAATGGAAGGAAAATTAAATTCCGGAGATGCGCATCTTGCAGTGGATTATCCGACCATGTTAAAAATCGGATTGAAAGGATACGAGGAAAGAACTCGTAAATTAAAGAGTGAATTGGATTTGTGTGTTCCGGAAAATCTTGATAAGAATTGTTTCTATCAGGCTGTATTAATTGTAATTGACGCAGTGAAAAATTTTGCACGTCGATATGCGGAACTTGCCAAAACCATGGCACAGGATGCTGATCAACATAGAAAAGCAGAATTGCTGGAGATTGCCAGAATCTGTGATAAGGTGCCGTATGAACCTGCAGAAACATTTCAGGAAGCGCTGCAGTCCACATGGTTTATTCAATTAATTTTACAGATTGAGTCCAACGGACATTCTCTTTCCTATGGAAGGTTTGATCAGTACATTTATCCATATTATCAACATGATGTGCAGCAGGGAACCTTAACGGATGACCAGGCGGTAGAATTGCTGACAAATCTTTGGATTAAGACGCTGACCATTAACAAAGTCCGCAGTCAGGCACATACCTTAAGCAGCGCCGGAAGTCCGCTGTATCAAAATGTTACCATTGGTGGGCAAACCTCAGATAAAAAAGATGCAGTCAATAAGCTGTCTTTCTTAGTTTTGAAATCAGTTGCACAGACAAGGCTGCCGCAGCCGAATTTGACGGTTCGCTATCACAAAGGACTGTCAAAAGAATTTATGGATGAAGCCATTGAGGTTATGAAACTTGGGACCGGAATGCCTGCCTTTAATTCAGATGAAGTGATCATTCCTTCGTTTATCGAAAAAGGGGTTTCCGAAGAAGACGCATACAATTATTCTGCCATTGGATGTGTGGAAACAGCTGTGCCGGGAAAATGGGGATACCGCTGCACCGGCATGAGTTATCTGAATTTCCCTAGAATTCTTTTGATTGCCATGAATGATGGAATTGATCCGACTTCCGGAAAGCGATTTGTAAAAAGCTGCGGGTACTTTAAAGATATGAAATCTTATGAAGAGCTGCAAAAAGCAGTAGAGTATGTAACAAGAGAATTAACACGTATGAGCGTCATTGTAGAAAATGCGATTGATCTTGCCATTGAGAGGGAATGCCCGGATATTTTGTGCTCGGCATTGACGCAGGATTGTATAGGAAGAGGAAAAACTCTGAAAGAAGGCGGTGCGGTGTACGACTTTATTTCCGGACTTCAGGTAGGGATTGCCAATATGGCAGACAGTCTTGCAGCGATCAAGAAATTAGTGTTTGAGGAAGAAAAAATTACACCACAGCAGCTGAGCGATGCTTTGGAGGATGATTTTACAAGTACTGAAAACCGGAAAATCCAGCAAATGCTGATTGAAGATGCTCCGAAATACGGAAATGATATTGATTATGTAGATCAGCTGGTAGTAGATGTGTACGATCAGTATATTGATGAGATGAAAAAATATCCGAATACTCGTTACGGAAGAGGTCCGATCGGCGGAATTCGATATGCAGGAACTTCCAGTATTTCTGCGAACGTAGGTCAGGGAATGAGCACCATGGCAACTCCAGATGGAAGAAAAGCCCATGAACCTTTGGCGGAAGGGTGTTCTCCAGTTCATTCCATGGATAAAAGTGGTCCGACTGCGGTATTTAAATCGGTATCAAAACTGCCGACTCACGAAATTACAGGGGGCGTTCTGCTGAATCAGAAGGTAACGCCGCAGATGCTGTCCACAGAAGAGAATAAACAGAAATTGGAGATGATGATCCGTACCTTTTTCAATCGTCTGGACGGATATCATGTGCAGTATAATGTTGTATCAAGAGATACTTTAATTGATGCCCAGAAACATCCGGAGAAGCACAAAGATTTGATTGTACGTGTAGCAGGATATTCTGCTTTCTTTAACGTATTGTCAAAAGCGACGCAGGATGATATTATTGGAAGGACAGAACAAACATTATAAAAGACCAGGGAGGAGTTAGAACATGGAATTTATTTTAGATACAGTGGATCTTGAGGAGATTAAAGACGGTGTAGATCATATGCCGATTGCAGGAGTTACAAGCAATCCTTCGATTGTAAAGAAAACAGCGCCGAAAGATTTTTTTGGACACATGCGCAGTGTACGGAAAATCATTGGAAAAGAGAGAAGTCTTCATGTTCAGGTGATTTCTCTGGATGCAGCGTCAATCGTTGAGGAAGCTCATAGAATTTTAAAAGAAATTGACGATGAGGTCTTTATTAAAGTGCCGGTATCTTATGAGGGTCTGAAGGCAATCAAAATCTTGAAGGAAGAAGGCGTCAATGTTACAGCCACTGCAGTTTATGATTTAATGCAGGCATATTTTGCGCTGGCAGCAGGAGCAGACTATATCGCGCCGTATGTCAACCGCATCGGAAATCTGGGCGGTAATCCAATGGAATTAATCAGTGATCTTCAAGACCGAATCGAAAACGACGGATATGATTGTAAGATTGTTGCCGCGTCTTTTAAGGGTGTAGAACAGGTGAAAAATGCCTTTACTTATGGAGCAGAAGCAATTACAGCGCCATATGCAATCTTAAAGCAGGTATTTGCGAATCCTAATATTGAGAAAGCAGTGACAGATTTTAATCAGGACTGGTACAGCGTATACGGAGAAGGAAAAGGAATTTGTGACCTGTAGAATCTGAGAGGAGTTTTGCACATGACAGACAGACAAACGAAGATTCTTGAAATTGTAACAAGAAAAAAGCGGGTGGAGGTGGCTGCCTTGTCTGAAATGCTTGGGGTATCCCAGGTAACCATCCGGAAGGATCTGGATGCTCTGGATGATATGGAACTGCTTGTGAGAGAGCATGGATATGCAGCTGTCAAGAATATGTCGGATATCGGGAATCGTCTGGCGGTGCGTTATGAGGTAAAGCAGAAAATTGCACAGGCGGCAGCGCAGATTGTTGAAGACGGGGAAACGATCATGGTGGAATCCGGATCCAGCTGTGCACTTTTGGTGAAGTATTTATCAGAAACCAAAAAAGATATTACGGTCATTACAAACTCAGCTTTCATTGCCAGATTTATTCGCAATTCAGAAGGCGGAGTTTCAAAAGTTATTCTTCTGGGAGGCGAATATCAAAAGGAGGCCGAGGTTATGGTCGGACCGATGGTAAAAACCTGTGCGGAGGCTTTTTATGTGGATAAACTGTTTATGGGAACCGATGGCTATATCCCGGAAATTGGATTTACCTGCGGTGATCTGTTAAGAGCGGAGGCGATGAAAAGTATGATGGCATCCGCCAAAAAAGCAGTGATTTTAACGGATTCTGATAAATTTAAAGAACATGGAGTTGTTTTACAATCCCGTTTCAAAGAAATCTATATGATTTTTACCGATCATGAAATTCCCAAGGAGGCAAAGGCTTCTTTGGAAGAACAGGGGATCTTGGTAGAAATTGTAGATGAATAAAATAGGTTAAGTTCTGGTCCGATACGCGAATGTTGGAATACATCTGTGTATCGGACCAATTCTATTTTTTGGTAAAAGAAGTTTGTATCTGCTGCAGAATTTTTTGGGTATAGGGATCCTGCTGATCCATTTGCTTTATGATACTTTGTACTTTTTTTGTTTCGGAAGAATCAAACGCCTTGACAGATGTTACAATAAAGAAAAAAAGAAGAACAGAAAATCCGATTCTCAGCTTTAAATAGGACCAGTAAGTTGGGGAATCGTCCTCGTTGACGGTGTAGGAAGTTCTGTAATTCATTTGCTGATATTTGTTGTTTAATTTGATTCGTTCTAATTCAAGATTCGTATTTTGGTGCATAGTTTTTCCTCCTTTCTTTGAGTTTATGAGGAAAGGAACAGAAATTGAACAAAAATTCAAAAAAATCTTCAGAAAAGGTTGACAATAAAAAACAAAAGTGATACTTTAAACATAGATGTTAGCACTCGATGGAGTTGAGTGCTAATAACAGGAGGCGAAGATATGGAATTAAATGATCGTAAAAAGTTAATATTGAAAGCGATTATTGCCAATTATCTTGAGACCGGTGAGCCGGTGGGATCAAGGACCATCTCCAAGCATCCGGAATTGAAATTAAGTTCCGCGACAATACGCAATGAGATGGCAGATTTGGAGGATATGGGATTTATCTTGCAGCCTCATACATCCGCAGGAAGAATTCCTTCCGATGCAGGTTATCGTTTCTATGTGGATCAATTGATGATGGAACGGGAAAGTGAGAATGAGGAGAGAAAAGCTCTGATTCAGAAGGTTGATAAGATGGAAGGTCTTTTGAAGCAAGTGGCTACGGTGCTGGCAAACAGCACGAATTATGCAACAATAGTATCCGCACCTCATTATCAGAACGTAACCTTAAAGTTTGTTCAGCTGTCTCAGATTGATTCGGAACATCTTTTGGCAGTGATTGTGACACAGGGCAATGTTGTAAAGAATAAGATGATTTCAGTAGATGAGCCTTTGTCAAATGAAGATATCTTAAAGCTGAATGTATTGTTGAATACATTTTTGCAGGGATTGTCTTTGCGGGATATTCATTTGGAATTGATACAGACGATGCGGGAACAGGCGGGAATCCGCCAGGACGTATTGGAGTTAATTCTGGAAGAAGTTGCGAAGACCATTCACGAAGCAGACCGGATGGAGATCTATACCGGAGGAGCGGCGAACATTCTCCGTTATCCGGAACTGGGAGATCCGGACCGTGCAACGGAGCTTTTAAATGCGCTGGTGGAGAAGAAACCACTGGCAAAGCTGGTGGATTCTACACTGGATCAAGATCATAACCATCATGGAATTCAAGTTTATATTGGGGAAGAATCCCCGGTACAAAACATGAAGGATTGCAGCATTGTTACAGCAACCTATGAATTGGCAGAAGGTGGAACCGGAACGGTGGGAATTATCGGTCCGAAGAGAATGGATTATAAAAAGGTTGTAAAAACTTTAAAGAATCTTACCGAAGAGTTGGATGATATCTTTAAGGAAAGTACTTGAGAAAGGAAGTGAAGGGATGAAAAAAGAAGAAAATATCAAAGAAGAGGTAAAAAACGCAGAAGAAGTTGCTGAGAATATAGAAGAACAGGAGTCTAAAGGAGATTTATCCGAAGAGGAAGCCAAAGAGGATTGTTCAGAATCAGAAACGAATGCAGAATTGGAAGCGCAGATTGCCGAATGGAAAGACAAATATCAAAGACTGATGGCAGAATTTGAGAATGCAAGGAAGCGTACAGCCAAAGAAGCCGTTCAGCGTTATGATCTGGGAGCAATGGGAGTGCTGGAAAAGCTTCTTCCCGTGATCGATAATTTTGAGCGAGGGCTGGATGCGGTTGCCGAGGAAGATAAGGATTCGGCGTTTGTGCAAGGAATTCAGCAGATCTATAAACAGCTGATGTCTGTCTTTGAAGATTTGGGTGTATCCGCCATGGACGCGGAAGGCAAAGAATTTGATGCCAATCTTCACAATGCAGTTATGCATGTGGAAGATGAAGAATATGGCGAGAATGTAGTTGTAGAAGAGATGCAGAAGGGCTATATGTATAAAGAAAACGTATTGCGCCACAGCATGGTAAAAGTTGCAAACTAAGATCGAAAACAGAAGAAGTTCCGGCGAAAAGCCAGAAAAGGTTCTGTGGAAGATCAGGAATAAGATCAATGATATAATGAAAGAATATATCTTAGGAGGAATAAATCATGGGTAAAATTATTGGAATTGATTTGGGAACAACAAACAGCTGCGTGGCTGTTATGGAAGGCGGAAAACCTACCGTTATTACAAATGCAGAAGGAATGAGAACGACACCGTCTGTCGTAGCGTTTACAAAGACAGGAGAGCGTGCCATTGGTGAACCTGCAAAACGTCAGGCAGTTACCAATGCGGACAAAACCATTGCTTCCATTAAAAGACATATGGGAACAGATTATAAAGTAACCATTGATGGCAAAGCATATTCTCCGCAGGAAATTTCTGCAATGGTACTTCAGAAGTTAAAATCTGACGCAGAGAACTACTTAGGAGAAAAAGTAACAGAGGCAGTTATTACAGTTCCTGCATATTTCAACGATGCACAGCGTCAGGCAACCAAAGATGCCGGTAAAATTGCCGGGCTTGATGTAAAACGTATCATCAACGAGCCGACAGCTGCTGCGTTATCTTATGGTCTTGACAATGAGAACGAACAGAAAATCATGGTTTACGATTTAGGTGGAGGTACTTTTGATGTATCTATCATTGAAATCGGAGACGGTGTCATTGAAGTATTATCCACTGCAGGAGATAACAAATTAGGCGGAGATGACTTTGATAATGTCATTACACAGTATATGTTAGATGAGTTTAAGAAACAGGAAGGTGTTGATTTATCCGCAGATAAAATGGCAATGCAGAGATTGAAAGAGGCTGCTGAGAAGGCGAAGAAAGAATTATCTTCTGCCACAACAACAAATATCAATCTTCCGTTTATTACAGCAACAGCAGAGGGACCAAAGCATTTTGACATGAATCTGACAAGAGCTAAATTTGATGAATTAACAGCAAGTCTTGTGGAGAGAACCGCAGGTCCGGTAAATTCCGCTTTAAATGACGCCGGAATGTCAGCTTCTGAATTAAGCAAAGTTTTATTGGTTGGTGGTTCCACACGTATTCCTGCGGTACAGGATAAAGTTCAGCAGTTAACTGGAAAAGAGCCGTTTAAAGGAATTAATCCGGATGAGTGTGTAGCAATCGGAGCTTCCATTCAGGGAGGTAAATTAGCAGGAGATGCCGGCGCAGGCGATATTCTTCTTCTGGATGTCACTCCGCTGTCTTTATCCATTGAGACAATGGGTGGAGTTGCAACAAGATTAATTGAGAGAAATACGACGATCCCAACAAAGAAAAGTCAGATCTTCTCAACAGCAGAGGACAATCAGAGTGCTGTAGATATCAACGTTGTACAGGGTGAGAGACAGTTTGCAAAAGACAATAAATCTCTTGGAAGATTCAGACTGGATGGTATCGCTCCTGCAAGACGTGGTGTTCCTCAGATTGAAGTTACCTTTGATATTGATGCCAATGGTATTGTAAATGTATCTGCAAAGGATCTTGGAACCGGAAAAGAGCAGCATATCACAATCACAGCCGGATCTAATATGTCTGATGAAGATATTGATAAAGCAGTAAAAGAAGCAGCAGAATTTGAAGCTCAGGATAAGAAACGCAAAGAAGCCATTGATGCGAGAAATGAAGCAGATTCTATGGTATTCCAGACAGAAAAGGCATTGGAAGAGGCAGGAGATAAGGTAGATGCTTCTGAAAAAGCGGCTGTGGAAGCTGACTTAAAAGATTTAAAAGATCTTGTAGAGCAGACGAAGGATCAGGATATGACCGATGCTCAGGTCGAAGACATGAAGGCAAAGAAAGAAAAACTGATGACAAGTGCACAGAACTTATTTGCTAAGATGTATGAAGCGGCAGCAGGTCAGGCAGCGCCAGAAGGCGGAGCAGCTGATCCGGGACAGAGTGCAGGCGGAGCAGATGATAATGTGGTAGATGGAGATTACAAAGAGGTTTAATTTTTAGAAAAGGTAGACTAAAATGGCAGAGAAAAGAGATTACTATGAGGTATTGGGGGTAGATCGCAGTGCCTCAGATGCAGAAATTAAAAGAGCCTACCGAAAACTTGCCAAAAAATATCATCCGGATACCAATCCGGGGAACAAAGAAGCAGAAGCAAAATTTAAAGAAGCTTCAGAAGCTTATGAAGTCTTAAGCGACTCTGAAAAAAAAGCGCAGTATGACCAGTTTGGTCATGCTGCCTTTGAGCAGGGTGGCGGATTCCAGGGCGGCGGATTTGGCGGTTTTGATTTCGGCGGTGATATGGGCGATATCTTTGGCGATATTTTCGGCGGTATGTTTGGCGGCGGCAGAGGAAGTAGCCGGGCACAAGCGAATCGTCCGGCGCAGGGAGCGCATGTGCGTGCCAGAATCCATGTTACATTTGAAGAGGCTGTATTTGGTACATCAAAGAAGATAGAAATCACATTAAAAGATGAGTGTACGACCTGTCACGGAACTGGAGCAAAACCTGGCACGAGCCCGGAGACTTGTCCGAAATGCGGTGGCCGTGGTCAGATTGTTTATACACAGCAATCTATGTTTGGAACGGTTCAAAATGTTCAAACCTGTCCGGAATGTCATGGCAGCGGAAAAGTCATCCGGGATAAATGTCCGGAGTGTCATGGTACTGGCTATGTGAGCAGCCGCAAGACGATTGAGGTTACGGTACCGGCGGGAATTGATAATGGGCAGAGCATCAGAATTCGTGGAAAAGGTGAGCCGGGAATCAATGGAGGACCAAGAGGAGATCTTTTGGTTGAGGTTCTGGTTGAGCGGCATCCGAAATTCCAGCGTCAAGATACTAATATCTATTCTACAGAGGCGATTTCTTTCACTCAGGCAGCGCTTGGAGCGAAAATTCAGATTCCGACGGTGGATGGACCGTACGAGTACACGGTTAAGCCGGGAACACAGACAGATACGAGAGTCCGTTTAAAGGGAAAAGGAGTTCCTTTGGTGCGAAATAAAAATGTTCGCGGAGATCATTTTGTAACGCTGGTGATACAGGTACCGGAACATTTAAGCGGAGAGCAGAGGGCCGCGCTTCAAAGATTTCAGGAAGCAATGGGAGAAGTTCCGAAAAAAGAGGAACATGAACATAAGGGCTTTTTTGGAAAACGAAAAAAATAGTCAGAGAACAAGGTCAGTATTGGAAGACAAAATACTGGCCTTATTTGTATCAATATCCTTTCTTTGGGAATACTATATAATATCCACATGGTTTAATGTATACAGAATACGTTAATAAATAAATCTTTTCATATTTGTTTTTATTTAATTGGTAAAAAATTAAGGAATATTTTAGGAAAAGGTAATGATTTTGCAACAAATTGAGAGGAAGAATGGTATATAATGCCAGTAATCCAATCGAATCAGCAGAGAAAGAAAGGAGAATGCAGCATGGTTAGAATCAAACATAATTATTATATCGAAAAATTCAAAGGAATGTACATCTTGAAGAGAAGAACGTTTGATCGTACAGAGCAGAAAGAGGTTCTGGAAGAGATTGGAGGATATGATTCTATGAAGGCAGCAAAAGAAGCTGTTGTCAAAGAAATGATACGAAATGAAGTAAATCACAGAAAATCGGAACCGCTTCACAAAATCATCGTTTTGATGAAAGAGATGTATGAGAAGCATTATGACCAGAATATAAAAAAAAGCAGATTAGGAGCTTAAAATTAAAAACCGGAAGGACATAAGATCTTTCCGGTTTTGTGCAATTTGAGAAAACAGCAGAACCTGTCCGGTTTGTTAAGAAAAATGTAAGAAAAAATTTTTAGAAATGTTCCTTTTCTTTGTTATCATTGAAACAAGACAAGAAAGAAAAATACAGGCAGGTGGGAGTATGAAAAGACAAAATATGGAAAAGAAAATTTTAATGGGTTTATTTCTTTTTTATCTTGTGTCAATGACATGGATCATTGTATTTAAAATGGAATTTTCCTTTCGGGAGCTGACAATTGGAAACCGGACATTAAATCTGATACCATTTGGCGGGGCGTTGATTGTGAACGGAAAACTGGATGTGACAGAAATGATACAAAATGTTCTCATTTTTTGTCCTTTTGGTATTTATGCAGGCGTTTTGTGGAGAAAATGGAACCTAAGAGGTAAAATCTTTGCTTTTTTCATGGTTAGCTTTCTTTATGAGGCGATACAATATGGTTTTGCCATTGGCAGAGCAGATATTACGGATTTAATTGAGAATACGTTCGGAGGAATTCTGGGGCTGGCGGCGTATGCGTTGATTCATTGCATATGTCAAAAGAAAGAAGAGTGAACACAAAAAGTGATTCTTTTTTGTGCAGCTCTTGCAAGTGCTGCAATGGCGGGCTTATTGGCGGTGTTGCTTTTGGCAAATCGGTAGACAAAAGAGGCGCTCGCGCGGTCATTTTTTAATGACTGCGCGAGCGCTTCTTTGCTTTCTGTATTATAACGTAAGAGATGGAGCCGTATATGTGCGTCCTGCCATTTCCTGGTCTAGGAGATAAAGACTTTTGGGATCGGAGCCAAACAATTCCATTTTTTTAATGAGATCACTGGCATTGGTTTCTTCTTCTCCCTGTTCTTTGACAAACCAATCCAGAAATTGCATGGTACGAAAATCCTTTACGTTGTAAGCGGCGTCATAAAGCTCATGAATTAAGCTGGTCACATATTTTTCATGGGCATACCCCGCTTTTAATGGGTCCATATTGTCACTGAGGGCAGCGTTTGGCTTTGCAATGGCTTCATAAGTTACAGGAACGTCATTATTCTGCATATACTCTACAAACAGCATAGCGTGGTCTCTTTCTTCCTGTGCCTGAATACGGTACCAGTTTGAAAAACCATCCAATCCCTGTTCTACATAAAAATTAGAAAAATGCAGATAAAGGTAGGCAGAGTAAAATTCTTTGTTTACTTGAACGTTTAATAATTCAGCAACTTTTTCATTTAACATGAACAAAACTCCTCGTATAATATCTTTTAGATACATAAATCCATGTATCTTGGTTAATAAGT
>CAJMHU010000044.1 GCA_905213305.1 uncultured Anaerostipes sp. | reverse complement strand
ATCGTGCGAAGAATTTAATAAAGCTAGGAGTATACAAGAAGTTAGCATACTCAACAGTTTCTTAATTTTACGTGTTTTCCGAAAAGAGAGCGTATTAGAATTGTTCTTGGAATATTTTTTAAAATTAATATACGAAATGAAAGGGGGAACGGAACTTGACTACAGAGATAATTAAGACTATAATTAGATTTAGAATAATAAATAAAGAGATTAAGGAGGGAATTATGAACATGAAAAAAGTATGTAAGCGTATTCTTGCGCTGGGTTTGGCAGTTGTGATGGTCTTGTCGTATCAAGTGCCTGCGATGGCTGCGCAAAGCGGAGTCACCGGCAGTGGTACCAAGGAAAATCCGTACAAGATTTCCAGTGCGGCAGGACTCAGTGTCTTGAATCAAAAAGATCAATACATCTATGCGCAGCTGGAAAATAATATTGATTTGTCTCAGGGGACTTTAATGGAAGGAAGGGATTAGCAGTGTTATATTCAGAAATTTAAAGGGGAATTGGATGGAAACGGGTATGTGATTTCCAACGCAGCCAAGGGATGTAACTTAATTGAGAAGTTTTATGGGGGAGAACTAAAGAACTTCACATTCAATATTGACAATGGCTATGCGAGAATTGCTTATGATCAGGGAGGAACAGACCATAAGTATACAGGTATCACGGTCACGGGAAAGTTACAATGGGAATCCGGCACCAATAATGAGTCTCCGGTGCTTGTGTATCCTGCCGGCAATACAACAATGAACAACGTCACATTGGATCTTACCATGGACAGTCCTACATACCATGGTTTGCTGATTGGATATGAGCCATGTAAAAATAGTACTTATAAATTTAATAACTGTAAGATCAAAGGAACCTATCGAGGAAAAGATATTGGAATTTTATTTGGAAACGGTTCTGTATCTACGAGCAGTGATTACGGACTGCAGCATGTGAAGAACGTGAGCGGTTATGATAGCATTAGTAAGACATCATCTGTAGAAGTAACAGGTCTGGATTTATCTGAAGCACAGATGCTTTCGACTGATTCAATACCGCATTTACTATGTGGAGTTTCCTATAATAGTAAGAACTACGATACATTAGAAGCTCAGTTGAAAAACGGTGTGACCGGGTATGACAATATGAAAAAAGCGGAGGAAATCAAGGGGTGTACGGCACATCTGAATGATGACAAACAGCTGAAGATTTCAGTTGACGATGCTTCTTTCAGCGAGAATGTTGCATATTTTCTTGTGGTTTCCGAAGTGTATAGTTCTGTCTTTGATCATGGAGTGTATAATGGTACACAAAAGCACTCTGCAGTGGAGAAAATTGAGAAAGTAGACGGGGTGAATACTTATTATTCAACTCTTGGAAAAGTGAAATTCCATGATTCTGATACTGGAATCTTTGGAACAACGGGACTAAATGGTAATACCAGAACAGTCACTGTGGATGGAAAAACTTATTACGCATTGAATCCAGAAAGAGAGAATATTGATTATACGTTTCATGGAAAAGATGAAGGAGCGGCATCTTCCAATACTGCCAGAGAATCAGGTTTAGAGGTGTTTGCATATGACAAAAATGGTGGCTTGATAAACAAACTGAAACAGCAAACAGGGGAGACATTTGAATTACCAAAGATTGAATCTGTAGTTGCAAAAGAAGGTACAGTCTTAGGAAATGTTCCTTTAGCAGATGGTTGGAGCTGGATAGCGAAAGACGCGAAAGTCGTAGTCGGTGGTCAGACCGCATTTGCACAAAAGGGAGAAGAAATTGCACCGGTAAAAATTGCAGGATATGAAGTCAATGAACCGGAAATTCCTTCTATTGATCCGTCAAAACCGGTAGATCAGGTGGAAATCGGAACGGATGGGACAGCCGCAGATGTAGTTAAATCGGAAGTAGAAGATCTTGTATCTAAGGTCATTACAGGAGACCAGAGTACAGGTTTGGATCAGGCGACGGTTGAGAAAATTGAGAAAGCAGTGAGTGAAAATCAGACAATTAATTCAGAAATCGTTGTAGAAAAAGTGAAAGAAGCTGATGTCCCAAAAGCAGAGGTAGAAAAGATTGCACAGGCTGCAAAAAATGAAACTGTAGCTTCTTATTTGGACTTATCAGTTGTGTTAAAGATAGAGAATCAGGAAATCGGAAACTTAACACAGCTTGCAAAACCTATCAGATTCCAGATTGCAGTGCCAAAAGATTTGCAGAAAGATGGAAGAACCTTTAGTGTAGTACGAGTACATAATGGAAAAGCGGAAAAACTGACAACCAAATATGAAAAAGGAATTGTAACATTTGAGACAGATAAGTTTTCAACCTATGCGTTGGTGTATGCGGATACCAAAGAGGAAACCAAACCAACGACACCAACAAAACCTGTGGCTAAACCGACATATCACTATTCTTCTACCAGAAAAATCAAAGTTTCATGGTGGAGAAAGAGGAGTGCCGATGGATTTGTAATCTATGCAAAAGCAGGAGATGGCAAATATAAGAAGATCAAAACAGTCGGTAAGAAAAAATCTGCAACGGTTTATGTAAAATCAGGAAAATCTTATAAATTTAAGGTAAAACCTTACCGCAACTTGAAAAAAGGAAAGAAAACGGTACGGAAATACTGGAAAGCTTACCGTGCAACTGGTAAAAACCAAGGAAAAACGATTAAAGTAACCTATAAAAATATTGCAGGTTATGATGGATATGTTCTGTATTTGAAGTCTGGGAAAAAACCGTATAAGAAAGTCAAGACGATCAAAAAAGGTGGTACAATTACTTATACAAGCAAGAAGGCAAAAACTGGAACAAGTTATAGATTCCGTTTAAAAGGTTATAAAATGAAAAATGGAAAACGGGTTTATACAACCATTGCTGCAAAAAAGAAATAAAAATAGTTGACAGATATATCAGAAACATGGTATGATATCAGAAGTTGTATGAAACAACTGGAACAACAAAGAAGAGTATCCACTCTCACCTTAGCACATAAGAGCAATGGAAGTGACTTGGGTTAATATTTAAGAATATGATGTATCTTGATCATGCTTGAATTTATTGTGGATAGTCTTATAACTATCCACTTTTTTTATCACAATTATGGAGGTGTAATTATTAGCGAGTTAATGATTAACGGACAGATCAGAGATAAGGAAGTACGTCTGATCGCAAATGATGGCGAACAGCTTGGAATTATGTCCGCAAGGGAAGCGCAGAAATTGGCAGATGAGGCAGGATTAGATCTGGTAAAGATTTCTCCGAAGGCAAAACCACCGGTTTGTAAGATTATTGATTACGGGAAGTATAAATATGAACAGACCAGAAAAGAAAAGCTGGCAAAGAAAAAACAGAAAGTCATCGATATCAAGGAAGTTCGCATGTCACCGAATATTGACACGAATGACTTGAATACAAAGATTAATCATGCAAAGAAATTCTTGACAAAAGGAGCGCGGGTGAAGGTTACACTTCGATTCAGAGGAAGAGAGCTTGCGCATGTGAACTCCAGCAAAGGGATTCTGGATGACTTTGCAAAGGCTCTGGAAGATGTTGCCACTGTGGATAAGAAACCGAAGTTTGAAGGAAGAAGCATGACGATGTTTTTAGCTCCGAAAAATTAGGAGTGAAGCAGATATTCAAATATGAGTAGATACAAGAAGGATTAAGGAGGAAATTACCATGCCAAAAATGAAGACATGTAGAGCAGCTGCAAAGAGATTTAAAAAAACAGGAACTGGAAAGTTAAAAAGAAATAAGGCATACAAGAGCCATATCTTAACAAAGAAATCTCCAAAGAGAAAGAGAAATTTAAGGAAATCTGCAATGACAGATGCAACAAACGAAAAGAATATGAAGAAGATTTTACCATATCTGTAAATTGATTGTTAAGGAGGTAACGTAAGAGATGGCAAGAATTAAAGGCGGAATGAACGCAAAGAAAAAACACAATAGAGTATTAAAACTGGCAAAAGGTTATAGAGGAGCAAGATCTAAGCAGTACAGAGTTGCAAAACAGTCTGTGATGAGAGCTTTAACCAGTTCTTATGCAGGAAGAAAACAGAGAAAACGTCAGTTCAGACAGTTATGGATTGCTCGTATTAATGCAGCAGCAAGAATGAATGGTCTGTCTTACAGTAAGTTTATGCACGGATTAAAATTAGCCGGTGTTGAAGTGAACAGAAAAATGTTGTCCGAGATGGCAATCAGCGAGCCGGAAGCATTCACAGCATTGGTAGCAGTGGCAAAAGAAAAATTAGCTTAAGAAAGCGCTATCACAAAAAGAGAGTTATGATATGGAAGTTATCATGGCTCTTTTTCTTTTGGAAAAAGAATGAGCGTGGGGACATGCAAATCTGAGCGAAGCTGTCTGTTTCGTTCAAAGTGAGAGAAAGGAAGATGGAAAAATGACAGAGGCCTGTGAAAAATTAACACGATGTTTTGAATGTGTGCGAAAGAAAACAGAATTTCGTCCAAGGGTGGCTTTGGTGCTCGGATCAGGACTGGGGGGATATGCAGATAATGTGGAAGTGGAATGTATTGTGGATTACCATGAGATAGAAGGATTTCCAGTGTCTACGGTTCCCGGACATAAAGGGCGTTTTTTGTTGGGATATGTGCAGGGAGTGCCGATGGTGGTTATGGAAGGCAGAGTTCATTATTATGAGGGATATTCGATGGAAGATGTGGTACTGCCGATTCGTCTGATGGGGATGCTGGGCGCCGAGGTCCTGTTTTTGACCAATGCCTCCGGCGGAATTGCCGAGGATCTCGGACCGGGAGATTTTATGATGATAACCGATCAAATTTCAAGTTTTGTTCCATCTCCGCTGATCGGTCCCAATCTTTCACAGCTGGGAGAGCGGTTTCCGGATATGAGTCATATCTACGATGAAGAATTACAGGAGATTTTGAAAGACAGCGCCAAAAGACTCCATATTTCTTTGAAGAAAGGCACTTATATTCAGTTGAGCGGTCCGAACTTTGAATCTCCGGCAGAAATCAGAATGTGCAGGGCGCTGGGGGCAGATGCTGTTGGGATGAGCACTGCATGTGAAGCGGTTGCGGCAAATCATATGGGAATGAAAATTTGCGGAATTTCCTGTGTGTCCAATCAGGCTGCCGGGCTTTCCGGTGAATCTCTGAGCCATGAGGATGTACAGAAAATGGCAGATCAAGCGGCTCCGCAGTTTGAAAAGCTGGTGACGGAATCAATTGTTAAGATCGGAGAGTGGATGAAGGAGAAATAGAAGATGATCCGAATGTATCATGCAAAAATTCTGACGATGGAAATGGGCAGAGAACCTTTTGACGGAGAACTGTGGATTGATAAAAGTAAAATACGATATGTAGGGAAACCTGCGGAAAAGGAAGCGGCACAACACAAGTGGGAGCGACAGATGGATGTAAAAGGAAATTTGATTCTGCCGGGATTTAAAAATGCACACACCCACTCGGCGATGACTTTCTTGAGATCCCATGCGGATGATCTGCCGCTTCTTTCCTGGCTGAATGATCAGGTATTTCCCTACGAGGCAAAACTAACGCCGGAGGATATTTATCATCTTTCCAAATTGGCTGTGATGGAGTATTTAACCAGCGGGATAACTGCAAATTGTGATATGTATCTGACTCCGGATACGATTGCACAGGCATCGGAGGACTGTGGATACCGGACGGTGATTGTAGGAGCGGTGAACGACTTTACTCAGTCTGTGGAAGAATTGGAGCGGTGGTATCAGAAATTTCACCGAAATCATGATCTGATTCATTTTGAACTGGGTTTTCATGCTGAGTATACCAACCGCAGAGAGACGTTGGAGGGAATTGCCGGACTCTCCAAGAAATATTCTGCTCCGGTTTACACTCACAATTCCGAAAGTCGATCGGAGGTTGAGCAATGCATAACAAAAACGGGGATGACGCCCACTGCATACATGGAGCATCTGGGATTGTTGGACCATGGCGGCGGATTCTATCATTGTGTCCATATGACAGAGGAAGACCTGGAAATTGTAAGAGAGAAGAAAATGGCAGTGATTACCAATCCTGCCTCCAATTTAAAGCTTGCCAGCGGAATAGCGCCGATCGCGCAGATGATGGAGAAGGAGATTTCGTTGGCGATTGGAACGGATGGGCCTGCAAGCAATAATTGTCTGGATATGTTTCGGGAAATGTTTTTGGTCACGGCGCTGGCGAAATACAGAGAGGGGGATGCGAGTGCAGTGGATGCGGACCGGGTTCTTCACATGGCGACAACAGGAGGAGCCAAGGCGATGAATTTGACCGAATGTGATATTCTGGCAGAAGGAAAGCAGGCAGATTTGATTATGATTGACTTACAGCAGCCGAATATGCGACCGCTTTACAATCTATCGAAAAATCTTGTTTACAGTGGAAGCAAGCAGAATGTAAAACTGACAATGGTGGCGGGGAAAATTCTATATGAGGACGGAGAATTTTATATTGGGAGTGATCCAGAGTCGGTCTATGCAAAGGCGGAAGAAATTGTGAATCGGATTGTCAGATCACATTAAAAAATTCCTTGGTTTACACAAAGTTCCAATTCTTGACAATATGTTACAAAATAACAAATAATTATTACGAAATTATTACAAAAATATTGAATAAAAGGTTGACTTAGAGGGAAAACGTGCTATAATACAATCATGTTCGAGTTAACAAAAATGTAACATTTACAGGAGGAGAACAATGATTGCAAAGAAAATGAGATTGTCAATGGCGGTTACCGCTATGGCGGCATCCGTATTGATGACAACTCCGGCAGCAGCTGCCGAGAAAAAAAATGAAGCTTCTGCGCAGAAACAGGAAAGCGCTTATGAGAACAAGGCAGTTGCCGACGTTCGTTCCAATACTACATTAAATATCCGAAAAAAAGGAAGTCTCAATGCCAAAATCATAGGAAAAATGAAAAAAGGAAACATGGCGGAAGTTTTAGAGAAAGGACAGGAATGGTCCAAAATTAAATCCGGCAGTGTGACAGGATATGTGAAAAATGATTATCTTGTTTTTGGAGAAGATGTGGAGCAGTTTGCAGAGAAAAATGTAAAAAAGGTTGCAAAGGTTCAGACAGAGACCTTAAGGGTGCGTCAGAAGGCTTCCACGGATTCCGATATTGTCACATTGGTTTCTGAAGATGAACAGCTGAAAGTAAAGAATCAGAACGATGAGTGGGCAAAAGTAAAGGTAGACGGCAAGACAGGATATGTTTCAAAAGATTATGCAAAAGTGACGTATAAATTCGGAAAAGCCAAATCTATGAAACAGATCAGAGCAGAAGAGCAGAGAAAACGAGAAGAACAGGCAGCAAAAGAGGCGGCAGCCAGAGCAGCGCAAAGCGCTTCCGAGTCAGAGCAGTCCTCAGGAACTTCTCAGAGCAGTTCTTCTGGAAGCTCATCTCAGGGAGGAAGTTCTTCCGCAGGATCCAGCGCTGTATCTTCTGCGAAGGGAAGCGCAACAGGAAGCCGAATTGCCAGCTATGCACAGCAATTTGTCGGAAATCCATATCGTTATGGAGGAAACAGTTTAACCAACGGAATTGATTGTTCTGGATTTACACAGCAGATTTATGCAAAATTCGGATATAGTATCAGTCGTACTTCAAGTTCTCAGGCTGGAAACGGAGTCAGTGTTTCCACAAGCAATTTGCAGCCGGGAGATTTGGTCTTTTATGGAAATGGCGGAGGAATTAATCATGTAGCTTTGTACATTGGCGGCGGACAGGTGGTTCATGCCAGCAATTCAGCTCCATATCCAAAAGGAGGAATTAAAATTTCAAGTGTAAATTACAGAACACCTGTATGTGCCAGAAGAATTCTTTAATACGAAAATTAACTGGTAGGAATTGGGAGTCTCAGCTATAAAAGTAATAGCTGAGACTTTTTGTGATGGCTGGGCTAAAGTCCGGACTTGTCCGCTTGGTTCTTTCTGTGGGAAATTTCTCTTGATTTTCTATAAGAAAAATTGGTATTCTTTTGGATTATGTTCTGTGTTTGTGATTCATACTAAAATCAGAGTAGAAGAATGAAATGGAGAGTAGACATGGCAGTAGATTATAAAGCTCTGGGAGTAAGGATCAGGAAAATTAGAGAACGGAGAGGAATGACGCAGCAGCGGCTGGCAGAAAAGATTGATATTTCGGTACCGTATATGTCGAATATCGAGAGAGCTAAGAAAACGGTTTCGCTCAGTGTATTGATGTCCATTGCGCAGGCGTTGGATGTAACTCTGGATGAGCTGTTGGCGGACAGCTATCCGGAGCATAAGGAGCAGGATGTTCTGATGACAGAACTTGGAATCGTTCTGGAACAATGTGAGGCAGGGGAACGGAGAATTATTGTTGATACAGTGGCGAGTTTGGCAGGCAGTCTTATGGAAAACCGCAGAGGGAATTTCAAGAAAAATCAATAAAAATCATCCGTAAAATAAAAAATTTACGGATGATTTTTATTTTTCCTTTCTTCGGTATTGGGAAGGGGTCAAACCTGTAAAAGATTTAAATGTTGTTGTAAACGAATTACTCCGCTGATAACCGCACTTTTTTGCAATTTCCTGAATGGAAAAATTGGAAGAATCCAACAGGACTTTTGCTTTTGAAATACGGAGACGGTTGATATAAAAATATGGAGAAGTTCCGATGTATTTCTTAAATGCGGTGATAAAATAATTCTTTGACAAATTGCACATAGAAGCCAGATCATCCAGCATAAGGTCTTTGTGATAATTTGCGTGAATATAAGAAACGACCTGATAAATGCCCTTCTGGTAAGCAGATGGCTGCTGGTTGTAGTTTGCGTTAGAATTTGTACTGTCCTCCAGCAAAATAGATGCAATTAAAAAAGCGAGCGCATCGAGTTTCTTGGAATCCCGGTAGACGCCTTTGGAATATTCTTCTTTGAAAAAAGCAATATAAGACTTTAATTCCTCGGAAACAGAAAACCTTTCTCCAAAGTGAAGCTGTTCCAATCCTTTTTCCTGTGCAATTTTTTCAAAAAATGTTTTCTTAATGATAATGTTGTCATAGGAAGCATCGGAGAGACAAAATTTGGATCCGTGTGACTGTCGGCTCTCAAAAGGATAACAGTATCCAACTTCTCCGAAATGGAGAGAGTCGCCGTGGATCAATACCGGAAAAGGAGTCAGCGGAATCAAAAATTCATAATCTTCATGGCTGTGGCAATGAGGGGGAGAAGTATGATTCTGTTTGGTGACCAGATGTAAAACGGATAAGTTGCTGCAGTAGTAATTTTTACAGCAAGTCTGAATAAATTCCAAATCCGGATGATGTTCTGATATAAAAGGATTCATGTGTTCCATAGGGAGCCCTCCTTTCTTTTTGTTAACCATATCATACCATAAGATGGATTCGGAATAATCAGGGTTTTTCGGTATATTAAGATAGAGTGTGAAGGTAAGAAACGTTGTTTTGCATTACGATCACAAAAAAACCGAAGCTTTCAAAGCTTCGGTAAAAAGATCCTGCCGATGGCGAGATTCGAACTCGCACGAACGTAAGCTCACTGCGACCTGAACACAGCGCGTCTGCCAATTCCGCCACATCGGCAAAGTGCAGTTGAGGGGACTTGAACCCCTACCCAGTTAACCCGGACTAGATCCTTAGTCTAGCGCGTATGCCAATTCCGCCACAACTGCGCAACAAAGTTATAATAGCACGATTGTATGTTGGTGTCAATAAAAAAATTGGATTTTTTTGATGTTTTAGAAAAAAATTTCATTCAGGAAATTCGGGGATATTTCTTGAAACCAAAAAGCAATTCTCTTATAATTGTGAAAAGAATTAAGAAATAAATTATGAAAGTTAAAGGAGATAGGTAAATGTTGATAGGATCTCATGTGGGGATGAAGGGGAAGGATATGTTTCTTGGCTCGGTAAAAGAAGCCATTTCCTATGGTGCAAATACTTTTATGGTATATACAGGAGCGCCGCAGAATACCAGAAGGAAAAAGGTGGAGGAGTTAAAGATTGAGGCGGGATGGAAACTGATGAAGGAATATGGAATGCATACGTTTCTGGTTCATGCGCCTTATATTATTAATCTGGCAAATACAGTCAGGCCGGAAACGTTTCAGCTGGCGGTGGAGTTTTTGGAATTGGAGGTGGAGCGCACGAAGGCGATGGGAAGCAGGACGCTGATTCTTCATCCGGGAGCTCATGTGGGAGCCGGTGTTGATGCGGGAATCCATCGAATCATAGAGGGACTGAATCAGGTGATGTACCGGGATATGCCGGTTTTTATCACTTTGGAGACAATGGCAGGAAAAGGAAGTGAAATCGGCAGGGAATTCGAGGAATTACAGAGGATTTATCAGGGGGTAAAATATCCGGAGTATCTTCGGGTCTGTTTTGATACCTGTCACGTACATGACAGCGGAAGGAATATCAAAGAAGAGTTTGATCAGGTCATGGAAGAGTTTGACCGGACGGTGGGAAAAGATCAGATTGCAGTATTTCATATCAATGACAGTAAAAATCCAAGGGGCGCTGCCAAGGATCGCCATGAAAATCTGGGATTCGGAGAAATTGGATTTGAGTCGTTAAATGCAATGGTTCACCATAAAGATTTTGAAATGGTTCCCAAAATTTTGGAAACACCGTATGTGAAGGAAGAGGATGGGAAAAAATCCTATCCTCCTTATCGTTTCGAAATTGAAATGCTGAAAAAACAGAAATTTGATCCTAAATTAAAAGAGAATATATTGGAGGCGAAGGGAAAATGAAAGTGACATTTATTGAACACAGTGGATTTTGTGTAGAACTGGAACATACCATTTTGTTATTTGATTATGTTAAGGGGAAATTGCCGCAGCTTTCCAAAGAAAAAAATTTGGCCGTTTTTGTATCTCACAGTCATTCAGATCATTATAATTCCCAAATTTGGGATCTGAAGAAGAAATATGAGAATGTGAGGTATGTCATTGCAGAAGATGTTCCGGCAAACCAGGATGCCGTCGTAATGAAAGCACATGAGACGAGGGAGGTGTCCGGGGTCAAAATCGAAACACTCCAATCCAATGATCTGGGAGTTGCTTTTCTGGTTTGCGCAGAGGGGAAAAAGATTTATCATGCCGGTGATTTGAACTGGTGGCATTGGAATGGAGAACCGGAAGAGGAAAATGAATACTATAAGAAGACATTTATGGAAGAAATGGAATTATTAAAAGGCAAAAAGATTGACCTGGCATTCTTGCTGCTGGATCCAAGGCAGGAAGATCAATATTGTTGGGGAATGAATTATTTTATTGAGCATCTGCATCCGACGGTAGTATTTCCAATGCACTGTTTTGGAAATTATAAAATCTCCCGGCATTATGTGAATTGTGATGACGGACGGCGCTGGAATCAAATTGTAAAAATAATTGATGGTCCCGGGGAGGTTTTTGAGATTTAATCTGACAGAACCTTCCACTCTCTGATGAGTCGTTCCAGTGAAAAGGATGCGTTGGCAGGACTGGTTGACGGAAGCTTTATGGCTTTTTGACCGGTTTGGGGTTCGCAATATTTATGGTAAAGTTTATAGGCGGTTCCGCCGTTGGTATAAATCCAACGGATCGGGGCCGCTTTTAAAATCTCGGAAATATCGTTTGGCACTGCGTTTTGAATGCTGCTGTCACTGGAACCCTGAATATCACAGGAAGCGATAACATCCCAGACCGCAAGATGATGACGTTTCAAGAACTCTTTTTTGCGTTCCACGGTGTCTGGAAGATCATCACGAAACAATGCAGCGAGTACCTTCCAAAAGCGGTTTTGCGGATGATGATAGAAGAAATGCGCTTCTCTGGATTTTACAGATGGAAAAGAGCCCAGAATTAATATCTGAGAAGCGGAATCAAAGACCGGCGGGATCTGATGTATCACGTGTTCCATGGTTGGTTCCTCCTTTTGGACGATTCTAACAGAATTCAAACGGTTTGTAAATGAAAAAACTGCGAAATTTGTAGAAACATTGTATGTTTCACTCCTATTTTTTGACAAAGTATTCCCATGAAATTTCATATAATTGCATTATGTTTTTTATCATGATGTTTGTGGAACAATGGTTGGTATTGACTTTTTTAATTTTATTATTTTCAAAGATACTGAAAAGAGAAAGTTCCGTCAAAAGAATGTTTCTGGCAGCCGCAATCGGAAGTAGTCTGGGATGCATGGGAATTCAGTGGTTTTGGC
>CAJMHU010000043.1 GCA_905213305.1 uncultured Anaerostipes sp. | reverse complement strand
GACACCGCCGATGGATTCTGTTACCCAAGTCGGATCTCCTCCGAAGAGTTCATCATATTCCGGGGTTCTTAAATGTCTGGTCAGACGCAGTTTGATAATAAACTGATCAATCAGCTCCTGAGCTTCTTCTTCTGTGATAACACCGTTTTCCAGATCTCGCTGAAGATAGATATCCAAAAAAGTAGAGGTGCGGCCAAGAGAAGTTGCAGCTCCGTTATTTTCTTTGGTTCCTGCTAAATACCCCATGTAAACTGCCTGAACCGCTTCTTTGGCATTGGAAGCAGGTTTGGATAGATCAATTCCGTAGGAAGCTGCCATTTCTTTTATTTTTCCAAGAGCACGGATTTGTTCAGAAAGTTCTTCACGCAGACGGATCCGGTCCTCGGTCATTGGTCCATCAGCGAGATCCAGATCTTTTTGTTTTTCTTCTATTAAATAGTCAATTCCATAGAGGGCAACGCGGCGATAATCACCGATAATGCGTCCGCGGCCATATGCGTCAGGAAGTCCGGTTAAAAGTCCGGCAGTTCTGGCGAGACGGGTACGTTTCGGATAGGCATCAAAAACTCCCTCATTATGTGTTTTGCGGTATTCGTTGAAATGTCGGTCAATTTCCGGATTTAATTTATAACCATATTGTTCCAGAGACTGATGAGCCATTCGCTTTCCGCCATACAAATTGACAATTCGTTTTAATGGGGCATCGGTCTGAAGACCAACAATTACTTCGTTTTCCTGGTCGATGTATCCTGGGGCAAAATTTGTAATACCGGATACAATCTCTGTTTCGACATCAAGTACGCCGCCATTTTTCAATTCCTGGGCAAGAAGCTCTTCACACTTGCTCCATACTTTTTTGGTTTTATCGGATGCTTCTGCAAGGAAAGAGTCATCCCCCTCATAAAGAGTATAGTTTTTCTGAATAAAGTCTCTGACATTTGTTTCTTTGGTCCATTCACCATCGTGAAAGCCCATCCATTCTTTTAACATAACCTTCCTCCATTAAAATAGGTTTCCTGTAATTTGCGTGTTATTTCCCGATCCATAGCGGGAACTCCCTCCAAAGAGTAAGGGAGATTCATAACTTCATATTTATTTGTACCGAGAAGATGATAAGGAAGCAGTTCAACTTTTTGCACATTGGGAATTGTGTCAATATAGCTTTTTAAAGCTTCCATATGAGACTGGCTGTCTGTGAGCCCCGGAACGACCACATGACGAATCCAGAGTTTTGTTTGATGTTCCTTTAGGGCATCTAAAAACTGTAAAAAATGGTTCATCGGTTTTCCGGTCATCTTCTGATAATCTGTTTCGTAAATGTGTTTTAGGTCCAGCAGTACGAGATCTGTATGAGATAAAATTTCATCATAACAGCCCATTCCATAACCGGCAGTGTCAATGCAGGTATGGATTTGTTCCTGCTTGCAGAGCTTTAAAACTTCTGTGAGAAATTCTGGTTGCATAAGTGGTTCTCCACCAGAAAAAGTAACGCCGCCGTTGTCTTTAAAATATGGTTTAAACCGACTGATTTTTTTGACAAGCTGTGTCGGAGTGTAGGTGTCACCGCCGGAAAAATCCCAGGTATCGGGATTATGGCAAAATCGGCACCGAAGGGCGCAGCCCTGAAAAAAAATCACAGTCCGGATTCCCGGTCCATCCACCAGTCCCATGGATTCTATGGAATGGACTCTGCCAACTTTCATAAAGGTTCCTCCTTGTAAAATGTATCATCCTAAGATCAGAACAGCACGGGTAAGTCTGCTTAAGTTTCCATTGCTCTCCCCTGTACATCGTGTACATTCTCACAGAGCATTTTCCCTCTCCAGAAAACTCAGAAGGATTTTCTGACAGAGAAGAAAAAACGCCGCACGTCCAGGCAAATTGCCCAGACGGTCGGCGTTAAATGATCATACTTCCATGTGGTTTATTCCACGTACTCCGTCAGTCATATGACCTTGTAGCTTTAAAATACTACAGGAAATCTGATTCGTCAACCCTTTCTTTTAAATTTCACAGGAAAAAATCTGGAAAATCTTTATCAAAAAGCAGGGATGAAATATCAAAATTAGTTAGCGGCGGTCTCTTTTTTCGACGCTGTAAAATTTTACTTTTTCTTTGTACATCCGCTGATCTGCAATATCAAACTGTTCCCAAATGCTGCATTGAGAAGAACGCCAGCAAAAACCAACCGATGTACTGATATTTTCTTCTTCCATGCAATTTTGGGCGGAAGTGATAGCAGTAAGAAAGTCATGTTCGGAGGATGCTTCATCAATGACTGCAAATTCGTCGCCGCCAATACGGTAAGCTTTCTTATAAAAAAAGTGTTTCAGGTGATGTGCGGTGCGGCGTAGGATGTCATCGCCTGCACAGTGTCCTTTTGCGTCATTGACTGTTTTCAGCCCATTGAGATCAAAGCATGCGACGCCTAACCGATTTTTCCCTTCTCCCTGATATTCATCTGCCCTCTGGTTAAATTTATTGCGGTTATACAAACCGGTCATGGAGTCCTCATAGCTCATCCGCTCCAGCATGGCGGTTTGTTCCTGAATTTTCATTTTCTGCTCCGCAATGCATTTTTGCAGATACTCAAAAGACTGCTGTCCCATTTGTTTCGGAAAGCCCACATCAGTTTCCATCATTTCACTGTAAGGATTGGAAATATGAATGTGGCAGCATCGGATGGCTGTTTCTGTCCGGCGAAACACCGTCGTGATTCTCTGATGGACGCGAAGATACATTTGAGTAGAAGGATCGGTGGTAATCCACATTCGTCCGGTACACAGGAAGATATCCGGAGTAATTTCAAGGACATGATATTCCTCGTCGGAAATATTACAGCGGGGAACCATTCCATGAAACTGCTGAAAAATATGTGTGACAGTTTCTTTTCCTAATGCATATTCTTCTTCTCCGGAGCCAAACCAGCTGAAAGTATCATCAAACAAGGCGGTTACGGCATCAGGATCGTTTTCACAATAATGTTTGTGTACCATATAGCTGGTTAGCTCTATAATTGTTTGTTTTTTAGAATGAAAACTCATAGTTGATTCCTTTATTGAACAACAGATTGCTTCGTAGTTGTATTCATATAAATACACAATTTTATTATACAAGAGTTGCAGTGGGGATGCAAATTTTTGTTTGTTTTCATGAAAATATTGAACTTGGTATGAAATGATGGTATGATCTCATAAAAATGAAGGGAACAAAGAATTATGAAATTGAGTATTCTACGAAGAATCATTTTCTATATGAATCCAAAAAGAATAGATGCAAAACGATTCAAACTTTGGGTCTTTTGGATCATATTTCAGGGAGTTCTTTGGGTCACGCCAAAGAGTTGGATTGAAGGAAGCGTTTTGATTATGCTGCCGCTGGCGGGATTGTTCATTTATGCACTGGTCAGCAAAGACGTCATGGAAAGTTTGATTATGGGAACTCTGTCCATGTATATCATGTGGCATAAGCAGGGAGCTTTTTTGGGTTTTTTAAAGGATATTTCACTGAATCTGCAGGATCAGGAAACCATTAGTATGTATATGTCATTTATGCTGTGCGGAGGAATGATTCTTGCGCTTGAGCGAAGCGGCACGATGAAAAGCTTTACGACAATGGTAACCAAAAAGTTTGGGAAAAATGAACGGCTGATTCTGGGGACCTGTGCAGTGTATGCGGGAGCAATGTCCATTGATGATTACGTATCTGCGCTGACATCGGGGGCGGCATTTTCTGGTTTGATTGAGAGTATCAAACGACCAAGAGTGGCTTTGGCATTTGTCGTGCGGACATTCAGCACCTGTATATCACAGATTCTTCCTTTTGGCGCATGGGGATATTTTGTAATTTATCAGATTGCGGAGGCGAAGAATGTTAAAAATGTGGCGGAAGCAGCGGATATTTTTGTGCAGACCATTCCATACATGTTTTTTGCATTTATTGCGTGTATGATTGCGTTTTTATTTGCCATCGGTTTTTTTCCGAAGATCGGAATGATGAAAAAGGCATATGCCATGGCGGAGAAAGGAATTCAGATGGGAGATGCTCAGGATGGAGAAGAGGACGAGGAGGAAGAATGGATCAACGATCCAAGACATCAGAATATCAGCCTGTTAAATTTGATTCTCCCGATGCTCTCGATTGCATTTTTTCTTGTCTATTTTGAATATGATGCGTTTCTTGCTTTTGGAGCGGCAACATTTATTACAGGAATCTTATTTGTAATTCAGGGAATCTTCACCATTGGAGAATATACAAAATGTGTGGTGGACGGGTGTATGGACATGGTAGAAATGACAATCATTTTAATTATTGGGTATGCTATGCAGACGGTAATGTACGATATGGGAATGGAAGCCTTTGTAGGACAGGTGTGCCGGGCAATTCCTTATGTTAGTCTGATCCCATTTATCTTTTTTGTCTTTTTTAGCTGTACAGAATATTTATATAGTTTGAATTATACCTTGTACCAGATCGCAATTCCGATTCTTATGGTGGTTCTGCCGACGATTGGAGCGAACATTCCACTGACACTGGGAGCAATTATTTCTGCCAGTTTATTTGGAGCAAATGCCTGTGTTGTTTCAGATGCCGGAGTAGTTTCTGCGAAAGGAACCAATGTAAAACCATATGCCCAATATATTACGTCACAGCCGTATTTTGTCATTGCGGCAATAATTACGGCTCCCCTTTATCTGCTTGCGGGATTTCTGCTGTGAGATAAAAACCTTGCAGGGAGTATACGACGGTGATACTCACACAATTTTGCATGGAATTGGAATAAAAAATTAAAAACAGGACATCCTCTGAATATGAAAAAGAAAATCATAGTTGGGGGATGTTTTTTTCTTGCAGTAATTTTTATATGTATTGCAGTGAGAAAGAAAAATTCAGAGAATATAGGAAAAAATTTAAAAGGAAATATCATTCGATTTCATGTGCGGGCAAACAGTGACAGGCAGAGCGATCAGAGATATAAACTGAAAGTTCGGGATGCCGTCATTGATTATATAAGTCCCTGGATGGAATCGGTCAATACAAAGGAACAGGCATGGAAGATACTAAAACAACGGAAGGAGGAAATCAGGAAGACAGCGGAGCATACCCTCAATCAATACGGGGTGCGGCAAACTGTGACAGTTCGTTTTACGGAGGAAAATTTCCCGGAAAAAACTTATGGAAATTATACATTTCCTGCCGGAAGATATGATGCGGTGAGAGTAGATTTGGGGAAGGCACAGGGGCATAATTGGTGGTGTGTAATGTTTCCGAATTTGTGTGCAACAAAGGATGATGAAATCAAAATTAATGAAAAGGCAAAAAAGAAGATGGAGAAGATTCTTGGAAGCGATACTGTAGAGAAATTACAAAACAGTCGTTATTTTGACTGGCTTTTGTAAAGAACAAGAATGTTTCAGAAAAGATGATCGGCAGATCTTTTGATCTGCCGTAAATGGCTTCTATTCTTGGTTCTGAGAATCAGGATTTTTTTTTGCTGAAACTAAAAGCAGTCTTTTTTTCTTGTAGACTCGAAATTTTGTGAGACCTGCATTTTTAAAGTAGTTTAGCAGTTCATAGGTAGAGTGGCGTCGGTTATCTCCCGAAGTGAGATAAGAGGGGAGATTGGAGACAATGCGCAGAGGCTCTGGAAGTGCAGCTTCTCCGATATACAGGCGGCCGCCCGGAGCGAGAACTCTGGCAGCTTCATAAATAAATGTTTCCGGGTTTTTGAAAGTGTGAAAATCATCGCAGACCGTAATAATTCGGAAACTGTTATCATCAAAGGCGAGAAAATCACTGTATCCGGTTTCAAAATGAAGCTCCGGCCAACTGGCTTTGGCAGTGTCAATCAGAGCTTCGGATTTATCAATTCCATAACCTTTCACGTCTTTCCATCGAGTTAGTTCGTGTAAAAAAGTCCCGTTGCCGCATCCGACGTCTAAAATATTATCTCCATCTCTGACGCATATTTTTTTTATCATTTCATCCCGTAAAGCATCTCTCATAGGAAACTCCTTTCATACGCTTCGTCATACGTCGTACTTAGTTTCTATTATATCAAAAATTTCACAAAAGTTAAATATAGATGAAAACAGAAGGTATGTCAAGTTGGCGATGGTTTTTATGCGTAATGGTATTGTTTTTTTCTGCTTTTTAAGAAGTAGATACTAATTGACAGCGTGAAGAGTTCTGCGGTCACAACTGCCAGCCAGATGCCGTTAATTCCAAGGAAGAGAGGTAGCAGCATAATAGCGCCAATCTGGAATAGAAGGGTTCTGAGGAAAGCAATTAGCCCCGACACCAGCCCGTTGTTGAGGGCGGTAAAAAAGGAGGATGCCCAAATGTTAAACCCATTCATCAGGAAGGCGAGAGCATAAAGGCGAAAGCCGCTTAGCGTCATGAAAAATAAATCATGATCGTATCCGACAAACAGGTGAATCAGAGGATATGCAAAAACTTCGGAGAGAAGGGTCAGGACACATCCGGTTACGGCAATCAAAGAAAGACTCTTTTTTAAGATGTTTTGGAGCTCAGGATGATTTCCGGCGCCGTAATGATAGCTGGTAATTGGTGCACTTCCCATGGAGTATCCGAGAAAAATGGCTGAGAATATAAAGTTTGCATACATAATTACACCATAGGCTGCTACCCCGTTTTCTCCTGCAATTGCCATTAACTGATGGTTATAGAGCATATTAACAACCGAAGAAGAGGCGTTGGTCATAAATTCGGAGGAGCCGTTCAGGCAGGTATACAGTAAAATTTTGGGATAGAAGACAGGATTTACAAGACGAAGGCGGCTTGTATTTTTTCTTGAAAAATAAAACAGAGGAAAGAAGCCGCCTGCAAATTCTCCCATGGCGGTGGCCACCGCAGCTCCGGTGACCCCATAGTTTAAAATTCCAATGAACAGGTAATCAAAGACAATATTGACCAGTCCTGAGGTTAAAGAAAGCCTTAAACTGTAGGAAGGTTTTTCTGCTGCAATAAAAAAGTTATAAAAAATGGTCTGCATCATAAAAGCCGGCTGAGAAAGAAACATAATTCTCCCATAGGCGCTGCTAAGCTTCAAAAGCTCTCCGGAAGCACCGAAAGCCCTGCAAATATGTTCAATAGAGAAAAATCCGAGAATTGACAAAACGGTACTTAAAATCAAGGAAGTATAGATTAGCATAGAAAAATATTCGTTGGCTTTCTTCTCCTTCTTTTCTCCCAGTGTTTTGGCAACAATAGCACTTCCTCCAGAGCCGATCATAAATCCGACGGCGCCGATCCCCATAGAAACAGGGAAGACCAGATTGATTGCCGCAAAAGCAGTTTTTCCTGCATAGTTTGAGACAAACAATCCGTCAATAATGCTGTACATAGATGTACAGATCATCATAATTATGGAAGGCAGAACAAATCGAAGCAGTCTTTGATAACTAAAATGATCGGATAATCTAATTTTCATCTGAAGTCTCCTTTAAAAATAATTGAACATGTTCTCTTAAAATTTGCGAATATTTTCTTGTGAGCCGCAGCAGCTCTTTACGTTCTTCTTTGGGCATACAGGCAAATGTGTGATTTTCCATCTCGATCACCGGACCGATGCTGCGGTTGGCAAAGTCTCGTCCAAACTCTGTAAAGAACAAATGTTTATCCCTTCCTTTGCCGGCAACTTTTTTTAAGAAGCCTTTGGATTCCAAGGCTTTCACAGAGGAATTTACAGTCTGTTTGCTGATGCAGTACATTTCGCAGATATTTTTTTGCAGACAACCGTCACCCAATTCTACGAGAGAATATAAAACAAGAAATGCGGTATCTGTAAGTCCGAGAGCAAGAGCAATATTATGGTAACTTTCATCAATTTCTTTATATAAAGAATCAAATTCTTTCATTTCACGTCCTTGTTTGTAATTCATGAAAATAATCTCCTTATTCAATAAGTCCGAAATCATACTTTGACAATAAACCATATTAGTATGAAATCGTACTTAAGTCAAGAAAAATTTTAAGAAAATCTTCGGTCTGGACGAGCTCTGCCTGATAAGGTATTATGATAACATATGAAAGAACAAGATGGAGGAAAAGGAAGATGGATCGTGGCAAGAAAGGTGTTTTCTTTACCATTGCCGGAGGCTCGTGCTGGGGCTTGTCTGGAGTTATGGGAAAATATTTGTTTGATATGAGAGGACTAAATGCAGAATGGCTGGTAACTGTGAGGCTGTTGGGAGCGGGGGTGATGATGCTTGCCCTCGCGTATCGGGCAGAGGGAAAACAAATCTTTGAAGTTTGGAAGGAACGAAGAACTGCAATCGGTCAATTAATTTTTAGTCTGATTGGTATGGCGGCATGTCAAATGACATATTTTTTGGCGATCGAATATTCAAATCCGGGAACAGCAACCGTACTTCAATACATATTCCCGGTAATTGTGATGATATTTTATGCGATTGTAGAAAAGAGAAAGCCGAAGCTTTTAGAAATTTTGGTTCTGATTGCTGTTATGGCAGGCGTTTTTTTAATGGCGACGCATGGAGATATAGGAAATCTTGCAATTACCAGACAGGCTTTATTTTGGGGGCTGACCTCGGCAGCTGCCTGTACGGTATATAATATTCAGCCAAAAAAACTTTTGGAAAAGTTTGGAACCATGACAACGGTCGGATGGGGAATGCTGATCGGCGGGCTGTTTGTGACGCCTTTTACAAAGGTTTGGATGGTTCCCGGGAGATGGGATGTCTGGACACTTCTACTAACAGCGGGTGTTGTGCTGGTGGGAACCGTCATTGCTTTTGGCTGTTATCTCCATGGAATCTCTTTGCTGGGACCGGTGCGGGGCAGTATGTTTGGATGCGTGGAGCCATTGGTAGCTACCATATTATCTGTGGTAGTCTTAAATGAGGTTTTTGGAAGGATGGACCTTCTTGGAATTGCATGTATCGTCATAGGTGTAACGGCGCTGGCAATCTTTGACAGAGAAGGCTAGTCATATCCCCATTTAAACAGAAATTGTGCTGTATACCAGCGCTTCATACAGCACAAGATATTCTGTTTCTGTGAACTGAAATTCTTTTAGTTCGCAAGTCATTTCAATACAGGTCTTTAGAATTTCCATCAGACCGGGGTCTGTTGGAAACGTACGGGTTTCAAACTGTTCGTAAAAATTCATCTGATATTTTCTTTGGAACAGAATGCAATTGCCGTGAAACAAAAAATTAAGAATCCGGTGATTTGTAATTTCAATTTCTAATTTTTTCGTGATTTGCTTTAAAACTTTATAAAAATACTCGCCATACCTGATTGCAGACAGCCCCGGCATCAGCTTTCCGGCAAACAGAAGATTCTGATCAGCAGCGCGTAAGGTGTGGCTGGTCAGATGATGATCTTTCAGGACGGATAACTCTTTTTGCTGGCAGATCAGCAGGTTTGGAATGATGGAAAATATACTGGAAGGATGGTCCGATATCAATTCACCGATTTCTTTGAAAATCAGGAAAGAATGAAGGGGGATACAGTAGGTAATTAATTTTGTTTTTGGAAATAAATAGTTGGAAATTGTATTTTTTATTTCGTGGTCGGATAAAATGAAAACCCCTTGTCCGCGATTACATTTTAGTGCAAATTGATATAATTGGTTGAGCCATGTGGTCTGCTGTTCTTTTGAAAACTTCATTGGAACTCTAAAAAAATAAAGCCAGCGCCGATTATAATGAAGATTGAACAGATGAATATAATTCCTTGTCGTCAGACTATGCCTGGATACAACAATCACAGGAATCGGAATGCTGCTCAGAAGATTTTCGCAGTAATGTAACAACACGGCAAGGTATTTTTTCTGACGATTGGAGACGCTTAAATTTTGGGATTCTGCAATGGCTTTCATTTTAGAAGGAAAAGGCGAGTCCGGGAAATTTTCCGGAAGCGGCATTTTTTGTACGGGAAAGTCACCCTTCAGAACATTGGCAACGTGAATGCATAAAGCGTCAAGCAAAATCGGATCAGATGAGAAGAGCGTTTTTTGAAATAATTGTTTGAAACTGGAAACTAGAAAATCCTTGGAAAATGATCCGGTAGGATCGGAAGGATATTTTGTGTCGCATAAGGTAAAGTTTCGGATAAAATAATCAGAGAGTCCAATATCAGGAAGAGCCTGATCGGTAAAAGCGGTCTGAAATTGTGAAAGATCCTTGGAAAAATCAGCGGGTTCCGAGAAGTTTAAAGTAATGGTTTCTGGAAAGTGGCGAAGGGTGTAGGAATCTGCAGATTTGGAAAGCTGTCTGCAGGATTCGGACAGATGGCTTGTTTCCAGATACAGCGCATGGAGATTTCCCTGTTGATAAGAGGAAAACAGGCTCTGGCTTACGGCGTAGACAATTTCCTGTTTGAGATGGTGGCAATTGCGGCAATTTGAGCAGAGAACCCGCAGAAAATCAGCGGTTACGGAGATATTTTTTGAGAGACGGACGGCTTCTTGCTGAATGATGGAGAGTGTAAGCTGCACGATCTCGATATCCGGGCGCTCGAAAAGATCTGGAAAATTTAGAATCATCGGTGTGACGGAGGCTAAAGTTTCCGGATCATAGTCAGAGGGTATGGTCAGGGCAAAGATTGGAGAATGGGCCTTATTTTCATAGAAAAGTTCCAGAGACCGTAAAAAAGAAAGAAGTTCTTTGGAGGTCGGGGCGTGGATGGTCATATCAACATTGAAAAGATAAACGTCTTTGTGTTCTTGAATTCGAGTCAAAATGTCAGAAAAATTTTCAAATGGTTTCTGGTATTCCATAAAATATACTTCTGCTGTTTTTTCAGCCCGCTGCATATTTTTGGCGCGCTCCAGCAATTTCTTTAAAAAGTATTTCTTTCCAGTTCCAAAGTTCCCTTTTAATATTAAGATTTTAAAAAAATTTTCAGGAAGATAAAAGATCGGAAGCGCCTGATTGACCAGTTCATGAAGAGAGCCGTTTTTTTGACTCCCGATGATGGAAAGAGATTTTGTAGCGCTTTGCCGGGAAAGAATCGGCTGACTCAGATAATTTTCAATATCTTCGTTTTTTTCCAGAGTATCAGGAAACGAGGCGAAAGGAAAGGTATGGTTGAGGACCTCTTTGGACAGATACGTGGTCGGCCGGCCGCTTTTTTTGATAAGAATTCCGGCGCGGTGCAATTCATTTAAGGTTCTTGAGACGTTGGAGCGATCGAGAAATAGTTCCATCGAAATAATTAAAGCATTGCATTTTTCAAAGGTATAAAGATTTTCTGAGAGACCGGCGGCGGTTTCTTTTTTTATAAACTGAATAATGTTTTCTTTATTGGTAGACATTGTATCCTCCCTGCGTGCTGTTTTTGGTGCGTAATGTATGAATTTATTATACACAAAAAGTAGAAAAGGATCTAGGAAAAACAGGCACAGAAAATACACAAAAGAAAAAGAGTGTGTTAAAACGCTGTTTTTCAACAAAGAAAAGTGTACTCTAAAAGAAAATTAGTGTGTATAGTGAAAATTTGCGAAAAGAAAATTCATGGGTTAGGATTGGGGCAAGTGATGTAGGCGCATACAAAACGAGTGGTCAATGAAAAACTGAAAATGAAGGAGGATATTCATGGTTGATATTGTGATTGCTACGCATGGCAGCCTTGCAGAAGGACTAAAGGATGCAGTGAATCTGGTTGCAGGGGAGCAGGATGGACTGCAGTGTATAGGACTTCGGCATGAGGACAGTATTGAGGAATTTATAGAAAAAATCAGGATCATGGCTCAAAGTTCAGAAAATGACGTCTTATTTTTCACAGATCTGCTGGGTGCCAGTCCGTATAATGCAGCGGCACAGGCCATAAGTCAGATCCGAGAGAAGAAAATTGCCTGTGTATCCGGGGTCAATCTTGGAATGGTTATTGAGGCGGTTTTTCAGAAAGAAACGGAGGATGTCTATGCCTTGGCAGAGAAGTTGGTGGAGTCTGGAAATCAGGGAATTGCAAAGTTAACTTTGGAATTATGATTGGAGAAAGAAGAAAAGGAGAAACTAAAAATGAGTAATATTGTGTTAGCCAGAATTGATGATCGTCTGATTCATGGACAGGTTATGACAGCATGGGTACAGTACACTGGAGGAAATGAAATTATAATTGCAGATGATAAGGTGGCGAAAGATCCTTTTTTAAGCGCTGTGATTACAGGAGCTGTGCCCAAACATTTAAAAGCAGAAGCCATGACAATAGAAGCGGCAGCAAAGTATTTAAAGAAAGAAAAAAACAATCAGGAGAAAAAATTTATTGTATTGGCAAAGGGACCGGAAAGCTACGAGAGTCTTTTGGAAAAGGGAGTGGAGATTACAGAAATTAATCTTGGCGGAATGGGTTCCAAACAGGAGCGCAGAAAGCTTTATAAAAATATTTCTGCCAGTGATGAAGAGAGAGAAATCTTTGCAGGACTTCTCAAACAACAGGTACATGTGTATATTCAGGTGGTTCCCAATATGGAGAAGGTGGAACTGGAAAAAACGTTATAGAAAGTGAGGAAAATTTATGGAAGTATCAATGATTCAGGCAATTCTGATCGGATTGGTTTATTATCTTGGAGCAAATGGAACTCCCTGGTTGACTGTAAATATGAGCTGGGCGCTGCGCAGACCGCTGATCTCCGGTATTATGGTCGGATTGATTTTGGGGGATCCTGTCAAGGGGTGTATAGTGGGAGCGGCAATTAATGTTACGTATTTGGCACAGATTACTGCCGGAGGCGCACAGATGTAGGACGGATTTTGCGGACATTCAAAATAAAAAAGAATGTGGAGGTAACAG
>CAJMHU010000042.1 GCA_905213305.1 uncultured Anaerostipes sp. | reverse complement strand
CAAAGGCCTTGGCCTTGTCAACGAAGTTTTCAAAGAATCCAAATTAGAAGAGCTGAATGAAAAACTTTCGGAAATTTTCTGCCGCATGACAGGAGGTGTTTATGAACAGGCTGTGATGAATGATGCGATGGAACTTATGGTAAAAAAGAATTCCGAATACATTGATATGCTGTATTTGAGTAACGGTACAGCAGAACAGCTGTTCTTTGCATTGCGGTTAGCTGCGGCGGAGCTGCTTTATAAAGAAGATCATTTTCCGTTGTTTTTGGATGACGTGTTCGGAAATTATGATGATGAACGACTGGAAAGAACATTTTCTTATCTTGCTAGGGAAAGCGATCGTCAGATTTTTTTATTTACCGGACGGAAGGAGGTCTTGTCCTTGCTGGAAAGAAATCAAATTCCGTATCACTTGGTGACACTATAGGGGCAGCCATGATAAAATGAAATCCACAGGCGGGCAGTTTTAAAAATCGGTTTGCAAGAGGAAGAGTTGTATGTGCGGTCATTGTCGAGTATAATAAATGCGAGACAGTATGACAATGGGGCTGCGGCAAGAGATTACGTTTTTATATAAAGATCAATTTACAGCTTGGGCTGAAGTCTTTTTCAGTGGAAGGAGGGAAAGATGAAAAATAAATTATGTGGAATCGGAGAGGCGCTGATTGATTTTATCCCGGAGGTGAAAGGACAGAGATTAAAGGATGTACCATCCTTTACAAGAGTTGCGGGGGGCGCTCCTGCCAATGTGGTCGGTGCGGTGACAAAGCTTGGAATTCCATCCAAATTTCTCACCAAGCTTGGTGACGATCCCTTTGGAGATTATATTATAGAAGTTTTGGATGATGCCGGAATTGACACGTCCAATATTGCGAGAGATCAGGAGGGCGAGACTGCTCTGGCGTTTGTATCTCTTGCGGCAGATGGCAATCGGGATTTTAAATTTTATCGGAAAAACAGCGCGGATCTTTGTTACAGCGTGGAAGATATTCCAAAGGATGTTTTAAACGACTGCGGTATGATTCATTTTTGCAGTGTTGATTTGGTAGAATCTCCTATGAAGGCAGCGCATCAGAAACTGATTGAAATGGCAATGGAACAAAATGTCATGGTATCTTTTGATCCGAATCTCCGTTTTTCATTATGGAATGATTTGGGTCAGTTAAAAAAGACGGTGAGGGAGTTCCTGCCTTATGCGGATATTCTTAAAATTTCCGATGAAGAGCTGGAATTTATTACAGGGTATACGAAGATAGAGGAGGCAGCGGCACAGTTATTGAACGGGCGGGCTAAATACGTAATTTACACAAAAGGAAAGGACGGAGCTGAGATTCATACCAAAGATGGTGTCATAAAAGCTTCCGGGTACAGTGTAGAAGTACGGGATACTACAGGAGCCGGAGATTCTTTTATCGGTGCGTTCATTTACTGCATATTAAATGACGAAGTTCAGGATCTAAATGCTGTAAAGAAAGAAAAATTGCAGGAATATCTTGACTTTGCAAATGCTTATGCGGCAAACACGACAACAAAAGAAGGGGCGTTGGCAGCAATGGCGGATAATGCTGAGATCAGGGAATGGATCGAGCAATTCAAAAAATAAGATATTCCCAATATGGCCAATGAAACTGAATGCGGCAGAAAGCAGAGAGTGTGTTTATACACCCTCTGCTTTTGTGCACAGAGAAAAGAAAGGAGCATAAAATGAAAGAACAATTTCTTAGAACCAGCCTTCTTCTTGGAGAAGAGGCCATTGAAAAATTAAATTATGCCAAAGTGGCAATTTTCGGAATTGGGGGAGTCGGAGGTTTTACAACTGAGGCGCTGGCAAGGAGCGGAGTTGGACATTTTGAACTGATTGATAATGATGTGGTTTCTGAATCGAATATCAACCGCCAGATTATTGCAACTTATCAGAGTGTCGGACGGGCAAAAACAGAAGTGATGAAAGAACGAATTTTAGATATTAATCCAAGTGCGGAAGTAACACTGCATCAAAGCTTTTTTCTGCCGGAGAGTGCGGAACAATTTGATTTTTCCTCTTATGATTATATTGTAGATGCCATTGACACCGTAACAGGAAAAATCGAGCTGGTGGTACAGGCAGACAAGGCAGGGGTGCCGATCATCAGCAGTATGGGTGCGGGAAACAAATTAGATCCCACAAAATTTGAAGTCACGGATATTTATAAAACATCGGTATGTCCATTGGCAAGAGTTATGCGAAAGGAGTTAAAAAAACGGGGAATTTCAGGACTGAAGGTTGTATTTTCCAAAGAAAAAGCAATGGAACCAAGAGTAAAAATTTCAGAGGAAGGCGGGAAGCGCCAGGTGCCGGGAAGTATATCCTTTGTTCCTTCTGTGGCAGGACTCATTGTCGCCGGGGAAGTTGTCAAAGATTTGACGGGTGCTTTTTAAAATTTGATTGACGAATTGTTCTTTCAATGATACAATATAGCATACAAATAGTTAGCACACTAAATACTTAAAGGAAAAAGGAGGACAATTCATGAGAGAAGTAGTGATTGCATCTGCAGTCAGAACAGCAATCGGTTCCCTCGGCGGAGGATTGAAAAATGTCAGTGCAGTAACCTTGGGTGCTGTAGCAGCCAAGGAAGCCATTGCACGGGCAGGAATCGATCCGTCAACGATTGATGAGGTCATGATCGGAAACGTTTTATCGGGAAGTCTTGGACAGAATGTAGCAAGACAGGTTGCCATTCATGCAGGCGTACCAAAAGAAGTACCGGCGTTTGCAATCAACAAAGTCTGCGGTTCCGGTCTTCGGTCTGTAAGTCTTGCAGCACAGACGATCAAAGCAGGAGATGCAGAAATTGTTTTATGCGGGGGAACAGAGAGTATGAGCAATGCGCCGTACGCCCTGACCAATGCCAGATTCGGTATGCGGATGAATGACACGGTAACAGTGGATACCATGGTAAAAGATGGATTATGGGATGCATTTTATGACTATCATATGGGAATTACGGCAGAGAATGTTGCCGAGCAGTACAAAATTACAAGAGAGATGCAGGATGAGATGGCAGAGCGCAGTCAGAAACGTGCACAGGCAGCCATAGAATCCGGGAGATTTAAAGATGAGATTGTGCCGGTGGAAGTTCCGCAGAGAAAAGGAGAACCTGTGATCTTCGACACCGATGAACATCCGAAATTCGGAACAACCAAAGAAAAGCTTGCCAAACTTCGTCCGGCATTTAAAAAGGAAGGGGGAACGGTCACGGCGGGAAATGCTTCCGGAATCAATGACGGAGCGGCAATGCTAATTGTGATGTCCAAAGAAAAAGCAGATGAATTGGGAATTCAGCCAATGGCAGTGATTCGTTCTTATGGCTCTGCCGGAGTAGATCCTTCCATCATGGGAGTGGGACCGATTTCTGCGTGCAAAAAAGCGATGAAAAAAGCAGGACTGACTTCAAAGGATATTGAACTGGTGGAAGCCAATGAGGCATTTGCCGCACAGGCAACGGCAGTATGCAGAGAGCTGGAGTTTTCGCAGGATATTGTGAATGTCAATGGCGGAGCCATAGCATTGGGGCACCCGATTGGGTGCTCAGGAGCCAGAATTCTTATCACATTATTGTATGAAATGCAAAAACGCAGCAAGAAAATTGGCTTGGCTACTCTTTGCATTGGCGGCGGAATGGGCACGACCTTGATTGTAGAGCGTCCATAATTCTGTGTGTGAATTTTTTGCATTGCAAAACACGCAGGGCACGCAAAAAAATATTGTATACATGAAAAAAACACTTGTTAAATCCTTGACATAAAATAAAGATTGATATATACTTAGCGTACTAAATATTAGTACGCTAAAATTATGTACACAAAAATTTTATGAGAAAAATATTTTACCAACAGGAGGGTGACAAAAATGGTGGAATTTAAATTGACGAAGGAGCAGCTGCTTGCAAAAGAATTGTTCAAAAGTTTCGCTGAAAATGAAATTAAACCAATTTCCAGAGATATGGACGAAGCAGAGAAGTTTGATATGGATCTGCTGGCAAAAATGAAACAATATGGTTTGATGGGAATTCCGTATTCTAAGGAATACGGCGGTGAAGGAGCGGATGTATTAACGTATACGCTGGCAATGGAAGAAGTCTCAAAAGTCGATGCCAGTGCGGGAATTACAATTTCTGTACATACCTCTTTGTGTTGTTCCTGCATTCATGATTATGCTTCAGAAGAACAAAAACAAAAATATTTACGCCCGTTGGTTAATGGAAGCAGTATCGGATGTTTTGGATTGACAGAGCCGGGAGCGGGTACAGATGCCAGCGGTGTGAAAACCACTGCGAAATTAGACGGAGATTTTTATGTATTAAATGGGCAGAAAGTATTCACTACCAATTCTGGATTTGCTGATACCTTTGTTATTTTTGCTTATACGGATAAAAGCGCCGGAACAAGAGGAATGTCTGCGTTTATTGTAGACCGGAACACAGAAGGGCTAACGGTCAGCAAAGATATTCCGCGTATGGGAATCCGTGCGGCATCCAACGCGGAGGTTGCGTTGGTTGATGTAAAAGTTCCAAAAGAAAATCTAATAGGAAAAGAAGGAATGGGATATAAAATTGCAATGGGAGCTTTGGCAGGAGGACGTATCGGTATTGGAGCTCAGTCTGTCGGAATTGCTCAGGGTGCGTTAAATGAAGCCATAAAATATATAAAGGAAAGAAAACAGTTTGGAAAACCGATTGCAAAATTCCAGAACACTCAGTTTTTAATTGCGTCACTTCAGACAAAAATTGATGCTGCCCGCTTAATGGTGTGGAGAGCTGCAAAAGCAAAGGACGATCATGAAAACTTTGCGCCTCTGGCTGCAATGTGTAAGCTGTTTGCATCAGATGTGGCAGTGGAAGTTACAAGAGCAGCAGTTCAGATGCTTGGCGGTTACGGATATTCCAGAGAGTATCCGGTAGAGAGGATGTACCGTGATGCCAAGATTACAGAAATTTATGAAGGTACATCAGAGGCTATGAAAATGATTGTCGGCGGCGGATTATTAAGATAAGAGTAAGAGAGAAGGAGAACAAGAGAATGAAGATTGTTGTTTGTGCAAAACAAGTACCAGATACAACGGAAGTAAAATTAGATCCAAAAACCAATACTTTGATTCGAGACGGCGTTCCGAGTATTATTAATCCGGATGACAAAGCTGGAATTGAGGCGGCTCTTCAATTAAAAGAAAAATGCCCGGGCAGTACAGTAACTGTCGTTTCCATGGGACCGCCTCAGGCAGATGTTGCGTTGAGAGAAGCGTTAGCGATGGGATGTGACGATGCCATTTTAATTTCAGACCGGGCGTTCGGAGGAGCCGATACATGGGCAACTTCTTCCACCATTGCAGCGGCACTGATGAAGTTAGATTATGATGTGATTTTTACCGGACGTCAGGCCATTGATGGAGATACCGCGCAGGTTGGACCTCAGATTGCAGAACATCTGGGAATTGCGCAGGTAAGCTATGTAGAGAACATTGAGGTGGAGGCAGAAGATACTTTGGTTGTTCAGAGGCAGTTTGAGGACCGTCATCAGATCATTGAGATTAAAACTCCTTGCCTGCTCACAGCTCTGGCAGAGCTGGCAGAACCAAGATATATGTCAGTACACGGAGTGATGGATGCATACCGTGAAAAGGAAGTAAAGGTTTGGGGCTTAGAGGATATAAAAGATACAGTGAACGAAGGGAATATTGGGCTAAAGGGCTCTCCTACCAGAGTGAAAAAATCCTTTACAAAACAGGCAAAAGGTGCAGGAACTGTTCTAAATGATCTGTCAGATGATGAAGCTGTTGCTGCAATCGTAGAGAAATTACAGGAAAAACACATCATTTAAGGTAAGGAGGACAATCAAAATGTGTAAAGATGTTTATGTATTTGCCGAGCAGAGAGATGGAGATCTTCAGAAAGTTGGAATTGAACTGGTTGGGGAAGCAAGAAAATTGGCAGATGATTTAGGACAGAATGTCGTAGCGGTTCTGTTGGGAAACAAGATCAAAGAGAAGGCAAAAGAATTAATTGCTCATGGAGCAGATAAGGTGATCGTAGTTGATGATCCAATGCTGGAAGAATATGTAACAGAGCCATATACAAAAGCAATGATGGAAGTGATTCAGACAAATAGTCCTGAGATTGTACTTTACGGGGCAACTTCCATCGGACGTGATCTTGCACCGAGAGTATCTGCAAGAATACATACCGGATTAACAGCGGATTGTACAAAGCTGGAGATTGATGAGGAAAGCAGACTGCTGCTGATGACCCGTCCGGCATTTGGCGGAAATATTATGGCGACGATTGTCTGTGAAGATTTCAGACCGCAGATGGCAACGGTAAGACCGGGGGTAATGAAAGCTCTGGAAGCAGAGGAAAGCAGAGATGGCGAAATTGAAGAGATGAACGTTGAATTTACGGATGCAGATATGAATGTAAAAATTCGTGAGGTCGTAAAAACAACACATAAATCTGTTGATATCACAGAAGCTAAAATTCTGATTTCCGGCGGCCGCGGCGTTGGAAATGCAGAAGGATTCAAAGATCTGGAAGCATTAGCAGAGACCTTAGACGGAGAAGTTGCAGCATCCAGAGCAGCTGTGGATTCAGGATGGATCAGCAGTGACCGTCAAGTCGGACAGACAGGAAAGACAGTGCGCCCGGAATTATATTTGGCATGTGGTATTTCTGGTGCAATTCAGCATGCGGCGGGCATGGAAAATTCTGATTTTATTGTGGCAATTAACCGTGATGAAGACGCAGCGATCTTTGATATTGCGGATCTTGGAATTGTGGGGGATATCAAGAAAATTCTTCCGAAATTAAATGAAGCAATCAAAGCAGTAAAAGAATAATAAAAGCCAGAGATTCGTCAGGAATCTCAAATTCATTGAAAACTCCTAAAAAATAGAAAGAAACTCCTAAGAAAAAATCAGGAATTGCAGTTAACATGCAGTTCCTGATTTTTTTGTTCTTTATAATTCACCGGTTAAAAACTGTGCTTTACCAAAACCGAAGCTCCAGTCTGCATCTCCGTTTTCCACAATGGATACCAGTAAGTCTTTGGGTGGGATTTGGCATTCGGATTCCAGCCGGCTGCTTAACAGAGTATATAATTTTTGCTTTTTATCCGGAGTTCTTTTTTTACTTGTGACACGGATCACAATTTGGCGGGAAGTACGTTCAAATCCAAGTCCGGTATCAAGCAGAATCATTTCATCTGGTTCATGCTGATGAACAATTTGATAGCGGTCTCTTGGAGGAATTTCAAATGCTTCTACCGCACATTGGTGAATGACATCTAAAATTTTCTGTAAATATTCTTTGTTATTTTGTTTTTGTAAATCAATTTGAATCAATGGCATTGTAGTACTCTCCTTTTATAGTTTGTGTTTTTAATAATTAGCATGCTAAATATTAAATATAATATAACATCATGAAATTCAAAAGTCAAGAGATTCTTGACGAAAAATTACACAGATGATATTATGTAATTAGCATACGAAATATTTAAAAGGCAAGTTAAAAAGGAGGTGACACGTAAGAATGAATATTGTTGTTTTGTTAAAACAAGTTCCCGATGAAAAGGTACAGCAGGAATATCAGGATGTGGATGTTTTCAATGACAGTGATAAAAATGTCTTAAAGGAAGCATTGGATTTGCGGGATTTGTACGGCGGTTCTGTCACCGTCATTGGAATCGGACCAAGGTCCGCAGAAAAGATTCTAAAAGAGACGCTGACTTATGGAATTGAACGGGCAGTTCTGGTATCAGATCTCCAATATGAAGATCTGGATGTGGCAGGAATCAGTAAAATTATGGCGCAGGCAGTGAACAGCTTGGGGACATTTGATATCGTACTGTGCGGAAGGCAGGCGATTGACGGAGATTCTGCTCATATGGCGGCTATGACGGCAGGAGCTCTCCATGTACCTCTGGTTCCATATTCCAAGGAAATTGTTTTGGAAGGTGAAAAAATCCAGGCGATTTGTGAAAGTGATCAGGAGGATCATCGTGTAGAGGCGAAGATACCCGCGATGGTTCTGTCTATTCGTGAAAAAAATCAAAACAGATTTCCTGCAGTTCCGGATATTATGAAAACATATAATGGTACCTATCAGACAGAAATTTTTGATAATTCCAGACTGCATGCAGTTTTGGAGAAGAAAAAGATCCGAAGACTACGGCGATATGAGGAAAAAACGGCAAAAAAACAAAAACTTTTGATGCTGACAGGAAAAGATGATGCAGAAAGCGCCGAAAATCTTGAGCAGTTTTTAAGAGATCAGCATGTGCTGTAGAAGGAAGGGGGCGAACTAGATGAGATTTGGAAGAACCGGCGGAATTGTGATTGTAGCAGAACAAAAGAAACAGGAATTACTGCCGCTGACTTTGGAATTGATTGGAGCTGGAAAAAAATTGGCACAGCAGTGTCATACGTCGGTTTCTGTGATTCTTGCCGGAGAGGATGTTAAAAAGGAAGCAGAGCGTTTGAAACATTATCATCTGGATGAGATTTTATGTGTAGCAGATCAGCGATTAAAAGAACGCCATTCTTCGATGTATCAGAAGGCTGTTGCACGCTGTTTGAGAGAAAAACAGCCGAAGGCAGTATTGATCGGAGGGACAGCCTTTGGAAGAGTGCTTGCGGGGAGTCTTGCGTTTGAACTGGATACGGAAGTTCTCGTCGATGCTGCAAAAATTTTTTATGATTCCCAGTTTGAGAGTATTGTGATTTCAAGACCTGCATCTGACGGGAAACATATGGCGGATTTTGCGGTGGATAAAAGTTGTTTTCCGATCATTACAATTCGCAGCGGCGTTATGGGAAAAGCCGGGTATGAGGAGAAGGAGAGCGGCGATTTAATTTTCATAGATCCTGACTGGCTGAAGGAAGATTCACAGGACTTGGTCTATAAAGAAACACTTCCCAAACAGGGAAGAGAGATTTGTCTGGATCAGGCAAAAATTATTGTGGCAGGAGGACGCGGAATGAAAGGAGAACAAGGATTTGTTCTTCTGGAAAAATTGGCAGAAAAGATTGGAGGCGAGGTAGGTTCATCCAGACCCTGCGTAGATGCAGGGTGGACGGTTGCGCAGCAGCAGATCGGTCAGTCCGGAGTTTTTGTAAAACCGAAATTGTATCTGGCATTTGGTATTTCCGGTGCAATTCAGCATATGACGGGAATTGAGGCAGAGTGCATTCTTGCAGTGAATCAGAATCCGAGAGCTGCAATTTTTCAATATTGCGATTATGGAATTGTAGGAGATGCAGAGAAAATTTTAGAATGTATGGTAGGAGGAAAATAAAATGATCGAAAAATTATATCCACAAGATACGCGTGAATGCGCGAACCTTCGGGCTGAACAAGTTTCGCCCGGCAAGGCAGACGATTTCCTGGAAATCTGGAGAATTTATGTGCCGTTGCCTGAAAATCCGCTGAAGACCTTAAATTCATATGTTGTAAAAACAAAAGCAGGCAATCTTCTGATTGATACGGGGTTTTGTCGACAGGAGTGTATGGATGGGTTAAGACAGGGGATGGAAGAGATAGAACTTTCTCTGGAAGATACTTCATTATTTCTTACACATCTGCACTCGGATCATTCCGGTTTGGTACCCTGGCTGTTAAAAACAGCGCCAATGAAAGTCTATATGGGAAAGGATGATTTTCATTATTTAAGCAAGGATTTTGACAATGAACATTGGAACGTTTTAGAACAGCGGTTTTTAGAGGAGGGCTTTCCGGAGGATGTTATGCTGAGACTTCGCGATACCAATCAGGCACGCACCTTTGCCCCGCCGGAAAAATTTAAGGCGGAGTTATTGGAAGACGGACAGATGTTAGAAATGGGTGCGTATCATTTTCAGTGTATTCAGACACCGGGACATACACCGGGGCATATGTGTTTGTATTTGAAAGAAAAGAAGATTTTATTTTCCGGAGATCATGTTTTGTTCGATATTACACCAAATATTACTTCTTGGAACGGAGTCCGTGATTCGCTGGCAGATTATTTAAAAAGTCTGGATAAAATTATAACGTATGATGTGGCAAAGACATTTCCGGGACACAGAGGAGAATTCAAGACACTTTATGAAAGAGTGGATGAGCTCAAGCAGCACCATAAGAAGCGGCTTCAAAGTATTTATGATTCTATAGAAAGAAGAGGAGAAGCCAGTGCTTATGAGGTTGCCAGCGATTTGAAATGGAATATGCGCCAAACTCTTTGGAAAGACTTTCCAGACAATCAGAAATGGTTTGCTGTGGGAGAAACTTTGTCACATCTTGACTATCTGGAAAACCGGGGGAAAATTGAGCGGGTGCTGGACAATGGGAAAGCAGTTTACCGCGCAGTGCTGCGCTGATATTTCATAATATAAATATGAACCATGCCAAGAAGGAGAGACAAGATCGTCCAAAGGTTATACCCATGATAGCTGCCGGCGTACCGGTATCCTAAAATGGCAGCCGTAAAGTAAAACATGGCGCAGGTAAAAGAACCGGCATACAGAAGGTTTGAAGATTCCAGACGGTCTTCTTTTCTTGTGAGAATGCTGATAATTCCTGCAAGGAAGAAGCATCCGGCAATAAGGAATGCAGTGGATCCCTGAGAATGTTTTGTAAAATCAAAAAGTACATTGCCGAGAAAAAACTGATAAAAAGCAAAAATCAGTGCGGCACAGGTGGAAGAAATTCCTAAAATGAACTTAATGGAAGACAAATATTTCATAAAAATTCCTTTCTGGATTCGGTACAAAAAAATGATGTGATGTGAATCCAAGGTGAAGAAAAAGACAGCGCAGGCTGCCTTTTTCTTGTTTGTGATAGCGATAAGCCAAAGTCTGGGCTTGCCCGAGGTCTTGGCGACCGCTTACAATCCCGGAATGTGCTTTTTGGCACTTCCGGTGATTTCATTATGTGTCAAAGTGTATATCACTTTTATGATAGGCAGTACAGAGGACTCCTTGAATTTATAGGAAACTGGTTAAGATAATAAACAGTCCGCAGTCGATAAACGGTATAATGATCTGCGTTACTGCAATATCCCAGTAAGCCTCTTTATGTGTGGTTTTACAAATGCCAAGCAGTGTAATCTGCGCTCCCTGATGAGGGAGGGTATCCAGAGTGCCGGCGGCAATCGTAGAAATTCTGTGAATGTCCGGCAGAGAAGCACCCAATGAAATATAAGTATCTTTTAAAGCTTTGAAAGCAACCCCCATACCTCCGGAAGCAGAACCGCAGGCGCCGGCACAAACTGCAACGGTAACCATAACAAATAAAAGCGGCGGCATGGAAAGATGTTTTAATCCTGCAACAAGATCGGTAAATCCCTGGGTTTCAGAGACAACGCCGCCAAATCCTACAACAATCGCGGTATTTAAGATAGAAACTCCGGAATCGGCAGCCCCTTTGTTAAATACGTTGATCCACTCATTGATTCCGTGAATTCGGCGGAACATGAGAATGGTAGCCAGCGCAACTCCTGCAAATACAGAAGTCTCCACTGGGAACGGATGCCATGGATTGTTAAACAATACTAAAATTACAATAATCGGAAGAATCGCAACGATTACATTTGGCAGATCCGGATGTTCTTCATCCGAAGGAAGTTCATCTTCTGATAATTGATATTTCAGTGTTTTATCAAAGAAGCCAATCCCTTTTTTGGTAAAGGAACGTGCACGCCATTCCAGCCAGAAAAAAATCATCAAAAACATACCGATCGCTGACAAAAGCGATGGAACAAAAGCGGCAGTGGAAGGGGTTCCGAGGCTGTCCATAGCAATGACATTCTGTACAGAAGGGGAACCGGGACCACTCATAGACCAGGTCCAGCATCCGGCAGAAATTGCAGCCGGGATCAATCGTCTGGTTAAATTGGCTTCTTTAAACAAGTTTAAGGCGATTGGATAGATTACAAAAAATACTACGAAACCGCTCACTCCGCCGAAGGTTAATAAACCGGTAATAATCATGATAATCGGTGCTACAAATTTTCCGTGGCAAAGGCTCGCAATAGCGCGAGCAATGGATTCTGCGGCTCCGGTATATTGATATACTGCGCCGAAGAGGGCGCCGACGAAAAAGACCAGAAAATAACTGGTAACATATTCCGATGCTGCCGGCATAAAAAGATTTTTCAAACTGTCAAGGATGGGCATTCCAGAACAGATAATAACAAAAGATGTTACAAGGGGTGCTAAAATTAAAGCACTCATTTGTTTAAAAGCCAGCACTCCGAATAATACGATAGCAACGATCAGTACTAAAATATGTAGATTCATTGAAATTTCCTCCTCTTTGAGAATTTTCTATTCAAGTCCCATCCGTTCGTCTCTAAAAATTCTTTCATCCATTTGTTTTGGTTTTCCGTCCATTTTCGGAGTAAATCCCATATGGTCGAGAATCTGTGTCTGGATGTCAATTCCTGGAGCGACTTCGGTGAGATAGACGCCATCCTCACGGAGTTCAAAAACGGCACGTTCTGTAATATACATAACCGGCTGTCCGACTTTATTTGCGTATTTTCCGCTAAAAGTGATTTGTTCCACCGTATCAATAAATTTATCAGCTTTTCCTTCCTGGTCAATGATTAATTTTCCGTCTTTTGTGGAACATTTTAATCCGCCGGCGGTGAAGGTACCACAGTAATATACACGTTTTGCGTTTTGGGTGATGTTTACGAAACCTCCGCATCCGGCAATACGCGGGCCGAATTTACTAACATTGATATTTCCGTCTTTATCGGCCTGGGCAAGACCTAAAAACGCATCATCAATTCCGCCGCCGTCATAGAAATCAAATTGAGCAGGCTGGTCAAGGATTGCCTGTGCATTCACAGAACCTCCAAATTGGGGACCACCCTGAGGAACACCGCCGACCGGACCGGCCTCTACGGTTAAAGTAAAGTGATCGTTAATTCCTTCTTCGCTGGCAACCATAGAAATGTATTCAGGAATTCCGATTCCTAAGTTTACAACAGTATCCTTGCTTAATTCCATGGCAGCCCGGCGTCCAATAATTTTCTTTGGGGAAAGAGGCGGATAGTCGAGGCTTCCCAGAGGGGCTCGAAACTCTCCTGTCATCGAGCCGTCGTAATCACAACCCACACACTGGGTATGATGTTCTTTATTTTGCGTAACAACAACGGCATCCACATAGATCCCCGGAACCTTTACAAGTTTTGGATCCACATCCTGAACAACTTTTTCAACCTGAACGATAACTTTTCCGCCGGAATTTTTTGCAGCCTGCGCTATGGCGGTTGCTTCAGCAGTGCAGCATTCGTGTTCCATGGAAATATTGCCCTGTTCATCTGCATAGGTAGCGCGGATAAAAGCGATATCTACAGGGATGGATTTATAGAGGAGACGTTCTTCACCGCATAAATTTACTACTTCCACAATGTCTTCGGTTGTAACAGAATTTAGTTTTCCTCCTTCGACACGCGGATCTGCAAATGTATAGAGACCAACGTGAGTTAAAGTTCCCAGTTTTTTTCCGGCGATGTCACGATACATCTGAGATAATGTGCCCTGCGGAAGGTTGTAAGCTTTGATTTTGTTTTGCATAATCAGCTCGCCAAGCTTTGGAGCCATATTGTAGTGTCCGGCAATGACTGTGGAAGTCATACCCTCATGAGCAAAATGGTCTGCTCCGCTGCCATCGCGATTTCCCTGACCTGCGGCATAAAAGTAGGTCAGATTTTTGTTTGCCCAGCATGGGCAAACTCTAACGGGTGTAAGTCCCGAACATGC
>CAJMHU010000041.1 GCA_905213305.1 uncultured Anaerostipes sp. | reverse complement strand
GAAAATGTTTTGATCTTCCCATTCTCGGAACTCATGCCCACAGCTGGATTATGAGCTTTGATGATGAATACACCGCATTTCTCACGTATGCAAACTTATACCCAAATGCCTGCACCTTACTGGTGGATACTTACGATACGCTTCGTTCCGGTGTTCCCAATGCAATTCGTGTCTTTGAAAAATTACGCCGGGAAGGCAAAATGCCCGCTAAATACGGGATTCGTTTAGACAGCGGGGATCTTGCTTATCTAACCAAAAAAGCCCGGGCAATGCTAGATGCTGCGGGATTTGAGGATGCTGTAATTGCTGCATCCGGTGATCTCGATGAACACTTGATTGCCAGCTTAAAATTGCAGGGAGCTCCCATTACATCCTGGGGCGTTGGAACAAAGCTCATCACATCTTCCGATTGTCCTGCATTCGGCGGTGTATATAAGCTCGCAGCATCCAAACATCAAGGGGAAGCTCACTTTACCGCAAAAATTAAAATTTCCGAAAATCCGGCAAAGATTACTAATCCGGGAGATAAAACAGTTTTCCGAATCTATGATAAGAACGCCGGAAAAATCCGCGGTGATTTAATCTGTCTCACCGGGGAAACTTACGATGACTCCGAGGATCTTGTGATTTTTGACCCTCTCGCTACATGGAAGAAGTCAACGATTCGAGGAAACACTTATTTTATGAAAGAGCTTCTCGTTCCTATTTTTCAAAAAGGACAATGTGTTTATGAAAATCCTTCTGCTATGGAGATTCGCAGCTATTGTCAAAAAGAACTGGAAACATTATGGGATGAAAGCCGACGCCTTATCAATCCTCAGGAGGTATATGTGGATCTTTCGGTTCCACTCTACCAACTGAAACGCCAATTACTCGATCAAAATCATAAAAACTAAAGAAGGGAGATACCCCTATGATTCGTTTTTTAGCGGATATTATTTATCTATTCTTTTTCTTAACCTTGACAGCCCCATTGTATCCATTGTTTGAGCACTGGAACAAAACCGACCGGGCTCATAAGCGCTCTGCCATGGCACAGCGTATGGTTATGAATGCATTTCGTATTTGTCTGCGCTTTGCGGGAACCAAACTCATTGTCGAAGGAAAAGAAAATATCCCAAGGGATACCGCTGTTTTATATGTGGGAAACCACAGCAGCTACTACGATATTTTATGCGGATACTGTGCAACTCCATCCGGAACCGGATTTTTTGCCAAAAAGGAAATGGAGAAAATCCCCTGTCTAAGTCACTGGATGCGTTTTATCAACTGTTTGTTTTTAGACCGGCATAATATCAAGGAAGGTTTAAAAACAATGAATGAAGGAACAGAATATTTAAAAAATGGTTTTTCTATGACTATTTTTCCGGAAGGCACAAGAAGCCAGGACGCTGATCCTCACACTTTTAAGGAAGGCAGTCTGCGCCCCGCCTTAAAAGCTCATGTTCCGGTTGTTCCCATGGCCATTTCCGGCACTGCAGATATCCTGGAAAATAACCGCCGCTTTCAAGTAAAACCAACGGTCGTTCACATTACCTTCGGTCAGCCAATTGACCCGGATACCCTGGAACGCTCTGAACAAAAACATTTGGGCGCTTCCATTCGTGAAGAAATTATCGAAATGAGAAAAAAACATAACACAATCTAAAGAAAAGATGGTATAATGAATAAGATATTCAAATGTAACAGGAGGAGAAGAACATGAATATATGGGTGATTATATTAATCATTGGAATCATTGTAGCTATTATTCTCGGTGTTCTTTATTTTGTCGGCAGAAAAATGCAGGACAAACAGGAAGCTCAGCGAGCACAGTTAGATGAGATGGCACAAACCGTCAGCATGCTGGTTATAGATAAGAAGCGGATGAAAATCATGGACGCGGGATTTCCGAAGATGGTTACAGAGAACATTCCCAAACGGGCGAAATTGTCAAAAGTTCCGGTTGTCAAAGTAAAAATCGGACCGAAAATCACACCTTTATTGTGTGACGAAGCCATCTTTGATGATGTTCCTGTAAAAACCGAAATCAAGGCTGTTGTCAGCGGAATTTACATTACCAACATTAAAAATCTTCGTAATGTGGCTCCGCCAGAGCCGGAAAAACGTGGCTTGCGTGCAAAATTAACGAAAAAAAGTGCACAATATATGCGCAAACAATAAAACAATCCAATCTATCAAACTTCTTATGACAGAAAAATTGCACAGGATTTTGTCCTGTGCGATTTTTATTATTCTATGATATCTTTCAGGTTCTATTCCTGCTTCCTATCTTACTTGAATTTTCACAATCACATTTCCATTTTCTGTTTCAATATATCCGATTCGCATATATTGTCCGTCCTTTTTTATAACCCCTCCCTGCGTCGACGGCTGATGGTATCCGAATTTTTTAATAAATCGATCCCCATAGGAAAAATGGACTCCCTTGATGTCAAAACTTTCCTGTTCCATATCTTCCTGATCCTCGCCTCCTGAAGATGCCGGAACAAAATTCTCTACGTAACCTTCCACACTTTTGTAGTTTCCTTGTTTATAGGTGTGAATAATCTGCATATATCCAAATGCAAACCGCAACGCCGCAATGGCACAAATGACCAGACACACTGCTGATAACAGTTTGAAAAACGGTTTTTTCGCAAATACCGCCAGCAATAGTCCGATGATCCCCAGAATCGCAAAAGGAACAACCCAATGGACTTGGATTGTAAAATTGCTGGCCTCATATAATAGTTTCATCCTAATCTACCTCCTTGGATTGCTTACAGTAGGATAAGACCTCTGTAAATTCCATCGGTCCCCCAAACAAATCCAGAGCGCTTCCGATGGTCACATCAATCCTGTCTTTCCCATCTATTTTTAATATACCCAAATCGTTAAAATTTCTTACACCGCCGGCATAAGTAACCGGGTTTCCCTCATACTGTGCCAACAACTTTACAAGTTCCTGATCAATTCCCTGCGCCTTGCCCTCCACATCCACGCCGTGAATCAAAAACTCTGCACACCAGGTCTCCAAAGTTTCCAGCAATTCCTTTGTCAGCTCTTCCTCCGTAAACTTCTGCCAACGATCCGTGGTCACATAGTAGGAATTATTTTTCCTTCGGCAACTTAAATCCAAAACCAAATGCTCTCTTCCCACGATTGTTTTTAGTTCCCTCAGCCGCTCATAATGAATCTTGCCATCCGAAAAAACATAAGATGTCACAATCACATGGGAAGCTCCATGTTCCAGAAACTCCGCCGCATTCTCTGCAGTGATGCCGCCGCCGATCTGAAGACCTCCCGGAAACGCCTTGAGAGCGCGAATCGCCTGCTCTTTATCTTGCTCATAAAACTTTGAATCACCAGAGTTCAACAGAATGATATGTCCGCCGAATAAATGATAATCCCGATACAGTTTCCCGTAAAATGCCCCGTCATGTTCCGACACAAAATTCTCTTTCGCAAAATCCCCTTGATCCAAAAGGCTGCCTCCGACAATCTGCTTTACTTTTCCATTGTGAATATCAATACAAGGTCTAAATTTCATAATCTCTCCTGCTATTGTGTCATTTCCAGCAAATCAAATGCTTCCCCTGACGGCTCTCGTTTAAAACTCAGCTTTTCCTGAGTGACCGGGTGGCAAAATGAAACCCTTGCTGCAAACAATCCGATTTCCCGATACTTTTTTTTCGTGTGCTGATACAATGGGTTATATTTCGTATCTCCCCAAATACCAAATCCTCTGGACGATGTCTGTACGCGAATTTGATGATGACGCCCGGTTTGCAGATGAATCAGACAATATGTATATTGATTTCCCTGCTCATCTTCCATTCTGTCAATAACCTCATAATCCAAAACAGCTTCTTTTGCGCCGAGCGTTCCCTCTGCAGCCACCGAAGAAATATTTCGCTTTTCATCCTTTAACAGGTAATCCCGAAAAGTTCCGGTCTCTTCCGGCAGCCATCCGGTTAAAACCGCCTGATAATCTTTCTCAAACTTATGCTGTCGGATCTGTTCTCCCAGAACCGCGGCACTTTGTCTGGTTCTGGCAAATACCATAACACCGCCGACCGGTCGGTCTAAGCGATGCACCAGATAAAGCTCCGGCTCACCTTTCTTTTGTTCTTCCAAAAATAACTGATTCTTCAATTGATGAAATAAATCAAGATCTCCGCTTTTATCGCCAGATACCGGAATCCCCCTTGGTTTTTCACATACTAAAATTTGGTCATCCTGATATAAAATCGGTATTCTTTTTCTTCTTCTCATAGATGCTCCTACATTTTGAACCGATACCCTACACCCCAGATTGTCTCAATATACTGTGGCTTGGACGTATCTGATTCAATTTTTTCTCTTATTTTTTTAATATGAACCGTAACTGTAGCAATATCTCCCAGAGACTCCATATCCCAAATTTTATTAAATAACTCTTCTTTGGTAAAGACACGGTTCGGATGTCCTGCCAGAAAAGTTAATAAATCAAATTCTTTGGTAGTCAATGTCTTTTCTTCATCATTTAAATACACTCTTCTTGCTGTCTTATCAATCTTTAATCCCCGGATTTCAATGATATCGTTGGCTTCCATCTGATTATTTACCAAGCGGTGGTAACGATTTAAATGGGCCTTTACCCGGGCTACCAACTCGCTGGGGCTGAATGGTTTTGTAATATAATCATCTGCCCCCAGACCCAGACCTCGAATTTTATCAATATCCTCTTTCCGGGCAGAAACCATCAATACCGGAATTTCTTTGACTTCACGGATTTGTCTGCAAATTTCAAAGCCATCGACACCCGGAAGCATAATATCTAAGATAATCATATCATAGTCATTTTTTAATGCCATCTCAAGCCCTTTTTCTCCGTTCGTCTCAATTTCAACTTCAAAAGAACTTAATTCTAAATAGTCTTTTTCTAATTCTGCAATCGCCAATTCATCTTCTACGATTAAAACTTTACTCATGTTTCTTCTCCTTTGACTGATCCAATACTTTATTTAGCGTAAAGAATATGGTCGTTCCGGCACGCAGCTTGCTCTCTGCCCAGATTTCTCCGCCATGTTCTTCGATAATCTTCTTACAGATGGACAATCCAAGTCCGCTTCCTCCGGCAGAATTTCTTGACATATCTGCCCGATAAGTCCGGCGGAAAATATGCGGCAGATCTTCTTTGGAAATTCCAATTCCATTGTCCTTAATCTCAACTTGTACCTTCCGATCAAATTCCGTCAAGGTAATACTTACTTTTCCCTTTGCTTTATTATTATATTTGCAGGCATTATTAATAATGTTATTAATCACACGTTTTAATTGTTCAGGATCTGCCGTAACCATAACATTGGAAGAACAATAATTTCGATATGAAAACAACATCCCTCTCTGCTCTAAATCTGCTCCGATTTCATCTACGCAATCTTTAAAGTAAGCGTTAATATTTATTTTATCAAAATTGTATGGAATAATATTGGAATCAATCTTTGAATACAAAGACAATTCATTAATTAATACGTCCATATCATTGGCTTTGTTATAAATTGTCTTAATATAACGGTCCATTTTTTCCGGAGTATCCGCTACCCCATCCATAATTCCCTCCACGTATCCTTTGATCGCCGTAATCGGAGTTTTCAAATCATGAGAAATGTTGCTGATCAAATCACGATTTTGCTTTTCATAAATAATTCTTGCGTCAATAGAGTCTTTTAACTCTGCGCGCATCTCGTTAAAAGAAGTACACAAATCGCGAATCTCGTCTCCTCCACTTCTGATGACCACATCATTGTCCAGATTTCCGTCTTTAATCCGTTCGGCGCCGGCTTTCAACTGTCGAATCGGACCAATAAATTCTTTATACATAAACCATGATAAATAAGTGCTGGTTAAAATCAGCACACCAATCACTGCAAAAAACAGTTGTGTGAAAATGTTTCGGTAGTGAGGCAGCACCGTGCCCAAGTCCGTCATAATAAAGACAGATCCTTTTCCTCGATCTTTATATTGGAAATCCTGTTGCTTTACCAAATAATTCCCCGGACGGCTGACAAAAAAGCCCCGATCCTGATCACTGTCCTGATTTCCATAATCCGGAAGCTTCCGAATCAGCTCTGAATCCACTTTTGCTTTCCCCTGATATACAATTTTCTGATTCTTTCGGATCATCAAATAAGAATCCTTCTTTTTAAGCCGTTGATTTAAAGCCTTCAAATATGCTTCGTCCTCAAAAATTTCAGGATGAAGCATTGCATTCTTTTCTACTTCTTTATAGATTTCTTTGGTCTGATTATTCATTGTATTCAGGGGATTAACGAAACGCTCAAATGCTCCGGCAGAAATATCTGCGTCATTCATTCGCATATATCCTACACCTAAAGCAGCGATTGATACTATCATCACTAAGATCGGTAGTACAATCGCCGGCAAATAAATTAATCGAACTTTATTTACTGTTTTCATTCTGATTTCGCTCCCTTTTATAATTTCACTAAAATATAGAAATACGCCCAAACAAACCTTTTTTTCACTGCCTCGAACCTGCTATATCATAAAGTCAAAACCTTGCGTCATAAAAATGCCGCAAGGTTATTATATCATAGGAGCCAAAAGAAAACAGAATTTGAACGATATTTTATTAATTTTTTAGAAACTCTCCGCAAGGATTTTTGCTCGTTTGCATTTTCGTCAAGATAAAATCAAAGAGTGCGTCTGCCACTTCATCCTTTGTCAGCATTGGCAATTGTTTTTCTTCCATCTCTGTGATCAGCGTCACCACATTGGTATCTGTATGGAATCCCGCTCCCTTTTCCTTCAAATTATTGGCAACAATTAAATCAATCTTCTTTTTTTTCAGCTTCGCTCTGGAATTTTCCAGCATATTTTGTGTTTCCATGGAAAAACCACACAAAAACTGTCCATCTTTGCGCTTTTCCCCCAAGGTTTTTAAAATATCTTTTGTCCGAACCAAAGGGATGGATAAATCTCCATCTTTCTTCTTCACCTTCTCGTCACTGACATCGGCAGGCGTATAATCTGCAACTGCGGCAGCTTTAATGACAATATCCTGATTCTCGCTTCGCTTCATGACCTCCCTATACATTTCCTCCGCACTGATTACCGGAACAACCTCCACAAATTTTGGAGGCTCCACAGCGGTCTGCCCGGATACGAGAGTCACCTGCGCCCCCCGCAGCATTGCCGCCTTTGCAATCGCATACCCCATTTTCCCGGACGAATGGTTGGAAATATAGCGGACCGGATCAATTGACTCGATGGTTGGACCTGCCGTCACTAACACTTTCTTTCCCGCAAGATCCTTTTCTTTTGCAATTTGACGTTCCAAATGAGCAATCAAAACTTCCTCTGAAGGCATTTTTCCTGCTCCACTGGTTCCGCATGCCAGATGTCCGGTTGCAGGTTCTATCACCTCGTACCCAAACTTCCGCAATTTTGCAAGATTATCCTGCAAAATAGGGTTGGTATACATTTTAGTGTTCATAGCCGGCGCAATCAGCACTGGTTTATTACATGCCATAACGGTCGTGGAAAGCATATCATCTGCAATCCCCCCGGCAATTTTCCCAATGATATTGGCAGATGCCGGCGCAATCAGCATAGCATCTGCTTTATCCGTCAGTGAAATATGCGCTACGTGAAATTGAAAATTCCGATCAAACGTATCGACCAAGCATTTTGTATTGGTCAGACTTTCAAATGCGATGGGATTGATAAAATTTGTCGCATTCTTTGTCATAATCACATGCACTTCGCATCCCTGTTTTACCAGCCTACTGGCAACATTCGCCATCTTATAAGCTGCAACGCTTCCCGTCACGCCCAACACAATCGTTTTTCCTTTTAACATCGTTTTCTCCTACATATCTTCTAATCGTCCGTGTCTCTCATAATTGGTGCAGCGTGAAATATGATTCTCCTCATCCACAAAAACCACCTTTGGTTCAAACGTCCGGGCTTCCTCCAATGTCATATCTGCATAGGCAATGATAATAATTTTATCTCCGGTTGCCACACATCTTGCCGCCGGACCATTCAGACAAATCATCCCGCTTCCCGCTTCTCCCGGAATTGTATACGTTTCAAAACGGCTTCCGTTATTCACATCCACAATATGTACATGTTCATATTCAAGAATCCCTGCGGCTTCTAATAGTACCGGATCTACAGTAATGCTTCCCACATAATCAAGCTCTGCCTGTTTTACAGTTGCTCTGTGGATTTTCCCTTTTAACATGCTAACCTTCATTGTTCTCTTCTCTCCTATTGATGAATTAATGTATTGTCAATTAATCTTGTCTTTCCGATATATACAGCCATCGCAAGCATACATTCTCCCCGAAGCTCATCCACAGGCTGCATGGAAAATGCATCCACAGCTTCTACATAATCAATCTTTGCCAGAGGCTCCGTCTCAAGCTTCTCTCTCATTGCCTGAAGAACCTTTGCTGCATCTTTCTGAGTTTCTGCCAGCTCTCTTCCCAGCGCAATGGTCTTTGAAAGAATCAGCGCCGCTTTTCTTTCTTCCTTTGACAAGTAAGTATTTCTGGAACTTTTTGCCAATCCATCTTCTTCTCTTACAATCGGACAGCCTACGATTTGAATATCCATATTCAAATCTCGGACCATGCGTCTGATCACTGCCAGCTGTTGTGCGTCTTTCTGTCCAAAATAAGCGCGATCCGGCGTGACAATATGAAATAACTTATTTACAACCGTACAAACTCCCCGAAAATGAATCGGTCTTGTTTTTCCACATAATCCTTCGGTTAAACCTGTCATATCCACAAAAGAACAGAAATCTTTCTCATACATTTCCTCCGGTTCCGGATGGAAAATCAGATCCACGCCTGTTTTCTCACACAATGCCGCATCATGCTCTAAGTCTCTTGGATATTGAGCAAGATCCTCCGTCGGTCCAAACTGCATCGGGTTTACAAAAATACTGACAACCACCTTATCATTGTCTTTTCTTGCCGCTTCCATCAGGCTTTGGTGTCCTTCATGAAGATATCCCATGGTAGGTACCAATCCGACAGTGAGTCCCTGCATTTTCCAATCTTTTACCTGTTCTCGTACTTCTTTGATTGTTTCAACGATCTTCATAATCCGCTCCTGTTTAATACAATTTCTCTATAATATCATCATCAATTGCGTATGTGTGTTCTTTTGCCGGGAACGTTCCGTCCTGAACCTCTTTCATATAATCTGCAACCGCTTCTTTCATTGCTGTTCCAACCTGTGCAAATTGCTTTACAAATTTAGGAACAAAGTTTCCATACATCGCCAGCATGTCCTGATATACCAGCACCTGACCGTCGCAGTCTGCCCCTGCCCCGATCCCAATGGTTGGAATATGCAGCTTCGACGTAATAACAGACGCCAATTTAGCCGGAATTCCTTCTAAAACGACCATAAAAGCTCCCGCTTTTTCTACCGCCAGCGCTGCCTCAATTAATTCTTTTGCTGCTTCTTCACTTTTTCCCTGAACTCGAAATCCACCAAATGCATTCACAGACTGAGGAGTCAGCCCAATATGCGCGCAGACCGGAATCTGTGCTTTCACTATCGCCTCAATTTGCGGGCAGACATCTTTTCCGCCTTCTAATTTCACCGCCGTACATCCTGTTTCTTTCATAATTCTTCCGGCATTTACAACAGCATCATATACTGAAGTATGATAGGATAAAAACGGCATATCAACAACAATTAAAGCCTCTTTGGCTCCTCTTACCACTGCAGCCCCGTGGTGAATCATGTCCTCCACCGTAACCGGGATCGTGGAATCATATCCGAGCATCGTCATCCCCAGAGAATCCCCCACCAGCATTGTATGAATTCCACTCTCATCAAACAGTTTTGCTGTAGAATAATCATACGCGGTTAACATTGAAATTTTCTCTTTGTTATCCTTCATTTTTTGCAATGTACTTACTGTAACCTTCATTTTTCTTCCTCCAATACCTGTTTCATATCTGCATAATTTGTTTCAGGATGTCGCTCTTCTGCAATCTGAATGATTTCTCTCGTAAGAACGCAATAGGTTTCTTTTTCTTGTTCTCCGAGAACTTCCAGATGTTTTTTTATGGTCTCAACGTCATGCCGCTCCACCGGTCCGGTGAGCGCCGCCTCCGGTCCCACTTGAAAAATATTTTCAAGATTCTGCAGTGCCAGAGGCTTTAAAGCTGCCAGGGCTTGGGAGCCATCAAATCCACATTCCATTAACAGACTTACAGACTCTCTCATAAGACCAACCATCAAATTGGATGAAAACACCGCAGCCGCATGGTATTTCGGCTTGTCCTTTTTTTCAATGGAAACAACAGAATTCCCACATAAAGACAACAGCTGCCGGATCGGTTCTTCATGATTTTGGTCCCCTTCTACGGTAAACAATGCCTGCTCTAGATCTTCATATGCAGTTTTTTTACTCTTAAATGGAAACATTGGATGAATAGAATAACCGTATGCTCCGGTTTCTTCAATTCCAGAAAGAACAGCAGAACTCAAAGATCCGCTGCAATGACAGATATACTTTCCCTTTAAAGGAAAGGGTTTGACCTGTTCCCAGACTTCTTCAATTGAATCGTCCGGTACCGTTAAAAACAGAACATCACTCATCGTTAATAATTTATCAATGGATGCTACATAACTTCTTTGTGTTTGTTTCTGCGCTTCACATGCCTGAGCTTGTGTGCGGCTGTAAAACCCGGCAACGGGTATGTTATGATGTATAAAGTAATCTCCAAGAGAGCAGCCCACTTTTCCGGCTCCGATAAATCCTACTTTCATACAATATCACCTGCTTTCGTGCGGTGATGTTCCAGTGTTTGTCGGTATGATTTCTTCCAAGAATACCATCCACCTCGTACTATAGCACCCGCACCGTCAAAACGCAAGATAAAAACATCCCTTTGTGGTATTATTTCGTATACAAATATCCTGCGCTCCAAAGCATTTTGCAGTTATGACTGCCCATAGGATATAAAACGTGCCATGACAAAAAGCCTTCCTACAGACTCCGCCATGGCACGTTTTTCTTTTTGTAATAGCGATGATCCAAAATCCGGGCTTACCCAAGCCTCCGGCGACTGCTTACCATCCCGGAATGTGCCTTTTAGCACTTCCGGCGATTATTCTTTTTCACATTATTCTTCACGCTTCTCAACAGCTTCTTTTTTACATTTGTCCTCCGAAATGGTTCGATATTTTGTCGTTAATCTGAGAATTAACTTTTTCAATTCATCGTCCAATTGTTCTTCTTTGACTCTCCACTCCCAGTTATCTCCCACCGTTGAAGGTGTATTGATTCTTGCCTCACTTCCTAAACCAAGATAATCCTGCAATGGGATCACCACCATGTTTCCGCGGCTTTCCAATGCCAGTGAAATTAAGTCAAGATGAACGGTTCCCGTTCTCTCAATGGTGCTGTGGGACAAATAGTGCTCCAAAAACGCCCGATCTTCCTCGGACAATGTCTCGTACCATCCAACCACCGTATCATTATCATGAGTTCCGGTATAAACGACACAATTTTCTTCATATTTGTGAGGCAGGTAGATGCTGTCATCCCACGCGCCAAAGGCAAATTCCAGAACTTTCATCCCAGGATACCCTGTCTCTTTCAAAAGCTCAAATACGCTCGGAGTTAAAAATCCCAAATCCTCTGCTATAACTTCCCGGTTTCCCAGCTCTTTCTTCATCGCATGAAAAAACTCCTGTCCCGGCCCCTTCTGCCAGTGTCCGCCCACTGCTGTCTGGTCTTCCGCCGGGATTTCAAAGTATTCGTCAAATCCCCGGAAATGATCCAGACGCAGGACGTCATATAACAGGAAATTGTAACGAAGACGATTCATCCACCAGCGATATCCGGTGCTTTTGTGATATTCCCAATCATAAACCGGATTTGACCAAATCTGTCCGTCTTCCGCAAAGGCATCCGGAGGACACCCTCCGACAACCTTTGGTTCTCCCTTTTCATTTACTTTAAATAACTCCTTATGATGCGTAAATGCGGTTCCCTCCAATGCTACATAAAACGGTAAATCTCCGATAATCTTAATTCCCTTTTTATTCGCATACGCTTTCAGTGACAGCCACTGCTTCTGAAAATAATATTGACAAAAGCGAAAATAGCCCCCGCTGTCCAGCTCTTTTCGCTTTTTCATATAAGACACATATTCATCCAGCCACTCCTGATTCTTCTCTTTGAACGTTTCGTAATCCTGATCCGGTGAAAATCTGAGATATGCCTTGCGAAGCAGCTTATGCCGACTTTCACGCACTGCATCATAATCCACCTTTCCGGTATTCTCCTCTTGATACGGATCAAGCTCCTGCTGGGTCAGCAGCCCTTCTTTTTGAAGCTGCTCTAAATCTATATAGAGTGTGCTACCTGCATGGCTGGAAAATGAAAGATAAGGAGAATTTCCTGCACCAATCGTTCCCAAAGGTAAAATTTGCCAATACTGTTGTCCGGCTTCTGACAAAAAATCGACAAATTGATACGCTTCTTTGGAAAAACATCCAATCCCATAAGATGACGGCAAACTAAAAACTGGTAACAAAATTCCACTTGTTTTCATTAAATTCTCCTTAGCTCTTTTTTATTTCTTGCATTATATCATAAAAAAGCTTTGTATGAACAAACTTTTCACCTTTTTAAACGTATTTAATTTTCATACAAATCACTATTTTCGACTTTCTTCTGCAACCGCCTCTGCAACTGCCCTGCATACTCTCTCATCGAAAGCTCCGGGAATAACATATTCTTCACTTAGTTCATCATCACCGATGATTCCGGCAATCGCTCTTGCCGCAGCCATTTTCATCGCTTCTGTGATCTGTCCGGCTCTGGCATCCAAAGCGCCTCTGAAAATTCCCGGAAATACAAGAACATTGTTAATCTGATTTGGAAAATCGGAACGTCCGGTTGCGATAACTCTTGCTCCTCCTTTTTTAGCTTCTTCCGGCATAATTTCAGGAGTTGGATTTGCCATTGCAAAAATAATTGCATCGTCTGCCATGTCAGAAACCATATCTGATGTAACAATCTTCGGTGCCGAAACCCCAATGAATACATCTTTCCCCTTTATAATTTCAGGCAAAAGACCTCTTTGTTTTTCTTTATTGGTAATTTCCGCCATCTCTCTCTGTGCAGGATTCATCCATTCTTCTCCCGGACAAAGAGCACCTTTTTGGTCTACCAGAACAACATTGCCTGCTCCGAATTGGAGAAGAAGTCTGCAAATGGAAATACCGGCAGACCCGGCCCCATTAATCACAATTTCTGCTTCTTCCATCGTTTTCCCAACCAATTTTAACGCATTCAAAAGTCCCGCTGCCACAACAATTGCCGTTCCATGTTGATCATCATGAAACACCGGAATATCCAGTTCTTCTTTCAGCCTTCTCTCAATCTCAAAACATCTCGGTGCGGAAATGTCCTCTAGGTTGATTCCTCCAAAGCACGGCGCAATATTTTTTACTGTCTGTATAATCTCTTCTGTATCCTTTGTATCCAAACAGATCGGAAACGCGTCAATGTCTGCAAACTCTTTAAATAATAATGCCTTTCCTTCCATCACCGGCATCGCTGCCTCCGGTCCAATATCTCCCAACCCCAAAACCGCAGTTCCATCCGATACCACAGCGACCAAATTGCCTTTTGCAGTATAACGATACACATCATCTTTGTGATCTCGAATTTTACGGCATGGTTCTGCAACTCCCGGCGTATAAGCCGTACTTAAATCGTCTCTGGTTTTTACTGCTACCTTTGAACGAACTCCAATTTTTCCTTTATTTTTTTCGTGCATTTCCAGCGCCAACTGATTATAATCCATCTTTTTTCTCCTTTTCTTCGTATTTCTTCATCCTTATTATACAAAAAATTCCTATAGAATAAAACAAAACTTCGTCTAT
>CAJMHU010000040.1 GCA_905213305.1 uncultured Anaerostipes sp. | reverse complement strand
CTGGGCATGTTCGGGACTTACACCCGTTAGAGTTTGCCCATGCTGGGCAAACAAATACAAAAAGAACCATAAAAATGGTCCTTTTTTATATTTTTTAATTTTTTGCTCTGCAATCAAATGCCGGATTAAACGCATAAAAGTTTTTAGAATCCAAATGATCCTGTACAATTCTCAGTGCTTCACCGAATCTCTGGAAATGAACAATTTCCCGCTCTCTTAAAAAGATCAGCGGATCTCTGACATCCGGATCCTTGATCAGGCGTAGCAAATTGTCATAAGTCGTCCGGGCTTTCTGCTCGGCGGCAAGGTTTTCACTTAAATCGGTGATTGGATCACCTACTGACTGAAACATTGTGGCGCTGAACGGTTCTCCGCTGGCTGCCTGAGGCCAGACTCCGGCTGTATGATCAACATAATACTGATCAAACCCTGAGGCAACAATCTGTTCCGGTGTCAGATCTCTGGTCAGCTGATGAACAATGGTACAAACCATCTCCAGATGTGCCAGTTCCTCCGTTCCAACATCGGTCAAAACTCCGCAGACTTCTTTATAAGGCATCGCAAACCGCTGAGAAAGATATCTCATGGACGCTCCCAGCTCACCGTTAGGCCCTCCATACTGACTGATAATCAGTTTTGCCATCTGAGGATCTGTCTTTTTTATGCGAATGGGATATTCCAGACGTTTTTCATAATTCCACACTCTAACATCCTCCTTTCATCCAAGGCCAAGGCGTGGTTGCCCAGGTAAATGTTTCCCCAATTTCCGCAGTATCAATGGTTAAAGGCTCAAAATATTGGGCATACTCTTTCATAGCCTTGTTTCTGGCGCTTTGATACTGCTTAAAATGATTGATTGCCTCTAAATCATTGGGATGCGTATCCAAATATAAGGTTGTATCCACCAACGCAAAACTAACTGCATTGATATAATCCAGCAATTTCTTTTGATCGTATTGATTCACCTGCGACACGCCCCCTTTCCATAAAACGGCTTATTGAGTTCCGGAAAAATTGTACCGTATTGCAATCCTTCCTCCGGACAATAAACCTGATTCCAATGCTGCCACGGAACATACTGCATCGCAAGAGCCATAGAATCTACACCGTCATGATGATGGTTCCAGCCTCCGCCGCACCGTTGTCCAGACTCGTCAAAACCATTCCTTACATCATTCATTCGGTTCCTTTGACAGGAACAATCTCGATTATGATATCGCTCCACCAATTTTCTCCTTTCTTTCTCTGTAATATCATTTTATGTTTACGGTATTAGAGTGTGCAGATTCCATAGAAAAATACAAAAAAAGGGGAGCATTCTGCTCCCTGAATCTTATGAAACTTCTTCTTGACTTAATTTTTTTGCTTCATCAAATTGTTTTTTCATGATTTCACTCGGCTCTTCTGTACAAAGGCTCACAATCATAATCAGAGCTGAGGAAATGATAAATGCCGGAAGCAGACAATAAATTTCAAAAATACCTCCCAGCTTGGCAAAAGTTAACGGCCAAACCAATGCGGTAATTCCACCGCTTAACATCCCGGCTACCGCACCTTTTAAATTGGTACGTTTCCAAAACAGTGAAAACAATACCAGCGGTCCAAACGCTCCGCCAAATCCTGCCCATGCATTCTCAACCAAACCAAATACTGAACTATTCTCATCCATTGCAATGACAATCCCAACGAGAGCAATTACAATAGTTGTAATTCTTGATACCATTAACACATGATTTTCTTTCACTTCCCGTTTTAAAAGCCCCTGAAACAAATCTTTCGATACACAAGAGGATGCAATCAAAAGCTGAGAATCTGAAGTGCTCATGGTTGCTGCAAGAATTCCTGATAAAATCACTCCTGCCATAAAGAGCGGAAGAATGCCATGGAACAAATGTGTTGTCATATAAATAAAAATTCTTTGATTTCCGTTGCCGGCAAGTTCTGCAACATTTGGATACAGCGCGGCACCTGTAAAACCGATACACACTGCCACACTTAAAGAAATCAATACCCAGACCATTGCAATATTCCTTGATTTCTTTACTTCTTGGGGATCGCGGATTGCCATAAACCGAACCAGAATATGAGGCATCCCAAAATAGCCAAGCCCCCACGCAAGACCAGAGAGAATCGGAATCACACCTTGTGAAACCGCATGCCCTGTCGCCGGATCATGATATTTCATCACATCAAAAAAGCCCTCCATGCTCTTTCCGTAATCTACCACATTTCCGATTCCTCCAGCTGCTGTCACTCCCACAGCCAAAACAATAACTATGGCGAAAGACATTAAGAGCCCCTGAATTAAATCTGTAGTACTTGCGGCAAGGAACCCTCCCAATGACGTATAAATTACAATCACCGCAGCACACACAATCATACTTGCGCGGTAATCCAGTCCAAAAACAGAGTTAAATAAGGTCCCGCATGCTGCAAAACCAGAAGCCGTATAGACAGTAAAAAATACCAGAATCATTACCGCAGAAATACTGCTTAAAATCTTTTTGTCATCCTGAAAGCGATTGCTGAAAAAATCCGGCACAGTTATGGAATTATCAGAAACTTCTGTGTAATGCCGCAAACGTTTTGCAATAATTTTCCAGTTTAAATAGGTTCCCAAAATCAATCCGATTGCAGTCCATCCTGCCTGACTAAATCCTGTCGCATAGGCAAGTCCCGGAAGTCCCATCAGCAGCCAGCTGCTCATATCCGAAGCTTCCGCACTCATAGCGGTCACCCACGGTCCCAGACCTCTTCCTCCCAAAAAATAATCTTCTGACGTCTTATTCTTTTTACTGTAAATGACTCCAATCCACACAACGACCGCCATATAAAGAATCATGGCAATTAAAATCGGCGCATTCATATTATCTTTCCTCCTCTTTCATAAATATTTTCCTAATCTTAGAACAAATTATGATACAGGAAAGTGAAAACTTTCCCAGTATCACGAAAAAGAACCAAGTCTCCCTGACTTGGTCCCAAAGATCGTTTTATATTTTAGCATAATCTTAACAAAAATGCAAATTACTCTAAATTTTATATGAGCGCTTTTCTCTTTAATTTACTTTTTCCGGCATTACAATTGCTGCCACAATATAAATGAGAAACCCGGTTCCCGTGGTGCAAAGAAGTGTCGTCACAATTCTTACCAAGGTAGGATCTACATCAAAATATTCCGCCAATCCTCCGCAAACTCCTGTGATAAACCGATCTTTTCTGGATTTATATAATCTTTTTGCACTCATAAGGTCTCCTCTCCTTTTCCTTTCTTTCCGATAAATTCTATGGTGACATCTCCGCTTCCAGTATCAATCTCAATTGATTTTCCCCGATGTTCCTTTAATTTATACTCTGTACTGTCAAAGTGTGTTCCTCCAAGGTTCACATCCCCACTTCCACAGTCTATCTCATAATCGTAATTTTGCAGCTCCCCTGCAAGCCTCACCGCAACATCCCCTGATCCGGTATCAATCTCCAATTTCTTCGTTTCAACACCACCAAGGGCTATATCACCGCTTCCGCAATCTATAGAGACTTCTCCCGCAGAAAGCTTTTCTGCGGAAATTTCCCCACTTCCACAATCCAAAGACACTTCCTTTAATGACATATCCTTTGGAATGGTTAATGTTGTTTCTCCTCCCATGCCAATTCCAAAGAATCGGAAGCCAAGACGTTTCCTTTGAACCTTTAATTCTCCGTCTCTATTTTTTGTGCCTTCATCCATGAACGGCTGCTTCTTACAACAATTTTGTCGCCCTCTCCCTGCACAATACGCACCGTGCCGCTTCCGGCTTCCAGATCTATTTTCTGTATGTTCTGCTGGTCAAACTGATATTCCTGTACTCCCGATGTTCCGACTGCAATTCTTCCGATTTGTGCGGAAATTCCGGGAATGCGGGCTCCCATGGAAAATGCCGCAATGATACATCCAATTCCCAAAATAGAGACTGCCATCGTAATCACCAGACAAATCTTCATAAAACGTTTCATGCCTTCTCCCCTCCTTTTCCAAAAATTCTGCGGATCATCTTAACAATCCATTGAAGAAACCTCGGCAAAACCGATCCAATAAGCCAAACCCACAGCATCACCAGAAGCAGTCCTGCTGCCATCATCAAGCATCCGCCTCCTGCGATCATCAGACCATACGGAAGGGAACTGAACATCTTAACAATTCCTGCTACTAAGGTTCCAATTCCTGCTGCAAGCAATCCGATGCCTCCTCCCCCAAGTGCGAAAAAAATACCGATCATTCCTCCTGTCAATCCAAGCAGTCCCCCACCGACCCCGAAAATCAGAGCTGCTGCTGCCGGAAGCAGCCACCCTCCTGCTAAAACAATAATTAAAATCAGCAACAGCAGATTTTTATTTCGATCGCCTTTAAAATGCCAGCTTTCTTTTCTTCTTTTTCTCATCACTGGATTGGAATCTTCATATTTCTGATTATGATACCCATCTTCCCGATATTCCCCTTCTCCTTCGTTCCCTCTGACAGAATCCCGAATCATTGCAGCCACTGTCTCGGGGTTTCCAAGCTCCCGGATCACTTCCTCTTCCTTCCGTGGTCCCGCTTCCTCAAAGTAGTTTTCATAATATTCCAGAGCTTCTTCCCTTTCTTCTTTTGGAAGATCCCATAAAAGTTCCGAAAGCTTTTTTAAATATTCTTTTCGGTTCATACCTTTTCTCCTCCTTCAAAAATCCCTGATATTCTTTCCGAATAATTCTTCCACTCTTTCCGGTACAGATCAAGCTGCACGGATCCCTCTGCCGTTATTTTATAATATCTTCGATTTCTTCCTCCAAACTGTCTGTCGTAAACCTCCAGACAATGATCCTTCTTTAATCTTCGCAATACTGGGTACAAAGTTGACTCCAAAACCTCCCTTACATCCTGCGTAATCCGATATCCGTAGGTGCCTTCGCTTTCTCTTGAAACAACCGCTAAAACAACGGCATCTAAGAGCGCTGCTCCTGTATTAAAAACCATTGGCATCCTCCTTCTATACTTCTAACAATATTATTCGTGGTTTAATACTATATGTCATATAGTATTATACTTCTCATATTTTATCAATATAATTTTTTGACCTTCCTCTTTCACAAACGCTCAATTTTCTGTGGAAAATCTTAACTTTGGAATCATGTAATCAGGTTGTTGCACAAAAACAAGAAACGGAGGCTTTTATCATGAATCAAGCGAATTTTGTTGTTGATACAGAAAAATGCACAGGCTGCGGAAAATGCGTGAAGGTTTGCCCCGGAGGAATTCTTTCTCTGAATCAATCAAAAAGGGCTGTGATTGCTGATTTCGAGGAATTTGGCTGGAACGGTTGTTAGAAAGCCGGAACATATTTTGAACTGCTTTGTGCTTCCCGTGGTCTTGGAGCTGTAATACTGACATTTCCTCTTGGGGCATTGGAACAAAGCCATATTCATCGGCTGCACTTTTAGAAGATACGAAATAAACGCACATAATTACCTGTTTTCGGGATTGATGCGCCGCCCCGCTTGCGAAACAAAACTCCGGACTGCACTTCTAGGAGTCAAAATGCAATCCGGAGTTTTGAAGATGTTCCAATTTTATTTTAAAACGGTTTTCAACTGGTCAACCGCTTTCTTACTGGTCCTGCTCTTAAGATCCTGATAATCAAAAAATGCAAAACCATCTACGTTTTTCCTGCGCCCGTACTCCACCTGTTTTTTCAAAATTTTGGTGTCGTAACGCCACTCTTTCTGTTCTGCACGATTTTGCCCCACAGAATGTCCTGCGCGGTAAACTGCAATTCCTATGTATAATTTCACCTTTTTGCTCTTTGCCGCCTTTACCCAACGGTTGGTGACCTTATCAAATTTCGCTGTCGGATGCCGAAAACCCCAGTAAATCTGCGGACATACATAATCTACATATTTCGTAGACTTCAGCCAGCGATTGATATCAACATAGTAGGAATATTTACTTGTAAGATTATCTATATTTCCAGCCGGGCTGATTCCGTAAGTAACCGTCGGATCAATTTTTTTGATCGCTTTTTTCATTTCAGAAACTAAAGTATTCACCTGTGCCCGACGGTAAGTATAAATGCTTTTTTTCTTCTTTTTATAGGAAGATTTTTTATATTCTTTTGCGTCGAAAGCAGTTTTGACATTTCGCTTTGTAAACGACGGATAAAAATAATCATCCATATGGATGCCGTCCACCTGATAATTTTTCACAATTTCTTTTGCCCCATTTATAATCAGCGTGCGAACTGCCTTTTTCGATGGATTATAATACAGACTTCCCCCATACGACAAAACATTTCTTCTGGTGGATTTTCTGGCATGCCATTTTCTTGCCGGGTTATTTTTTGATAATTTTTTATAATTGACAGATCCTGTTGTAACACGATATGGATTCACCCATGCTTCAATCTTCATTCCATTTTTATGCGCCACATCAACCATAATTTTCAAAGGATCAAACCCGGGGCTTCTTCCCTGTTTCCCGGAAATATATTTTGACCATGGAAAATATTTTGATTTATAAATTGCATCCCCGAATGGACGAACCTGCACAATCACCCGGTTCATTCCCAGACTCTTGCCCTTTTTCACAACTCCCGTAAAATAAGAGCGGAAATTGGATGCAGTCCTTCTTTTATACTTGGCGCGATAAGCATCATAATCATAGAAAGAAAACCAGAACGCTTTGTATTCCTCCTGATCTGACGATGTTCTTCCAATGAATTGAGAATTCCTCACGACCGCCGTATCGGATCTGTTTGCCGCCTCAATGACCGTCTGACTGCAAAGATTTGCAAACATCGCGCTGACCACAAGCAACGCCAGCCACTGCATCTTTCCTAATTTCATACTTTTTCTTTCCTCCCTGCCTCTTCCCTGTTATGCCCACTGAAAATGTTCACAGGCTTTTTGAATTCCATCGTCAACATTGGATGCCGTTACATAATTTGCCATGTCCTTGAGATCCTGACACCCATTTCCCATAGCAATGGAAAACCATTCCGGACAAAACATATCCATATCGTTATAATCATCTCCGAATACAACAACATCTTTAATATCTGCATTTAAATGCTGCATCATATTTAAAATTCCGCCTCGTTTATTGTCCGGCTGGAACATCAAATATTCCGGTTCAAATCTCAGATGCCCAACCAGTTCCTTTGTCGTCAGCCTCTCTTCTTCCTCTGAGGGAATTGCTATATAAATTTTATAAATTGCATCTACAGATTCAATTTCCAGATTATCGTCAATAATATAGCGTGTCGGCTCTTTTCTCTTCCCAACCTGTCTTAAAAATTTGTCATCGGTCATATAAACATCTTTGCTGTCATCCAAAGCAACACACCATCCGTATCCCAGCTCTTCTGCCTGATGAATAATCCGGATGCATCCTTCTTTATCCAACGGAAGATTCTCTACCAAGATTCCATCAATCACAATGCCGTTTCCCCCGCAGCATACCATATTTCTAAACCCGTTGGCATCTGTAAATTTCCTAGCTTTATAATGGGCCCGACCTGTGGCAATCGCCACAAAATGTCCGTTTTCTTCCAATTTTTTTAATGTCTGTCTGGCGCTGGGCACAATCTCCCCTGTCGCTCTATCTGTTAACGTTCCGTCAATGTCAAAAAAGAAATATTTTTTTTCCATGTTGCTTCCTTTCTTACTTTTTGTATTTTTTTACGGAGAAACTCCGGTTTCTCTATCTTTGCAGTGACCTCAGCTGTTCATAAAAGGTTGGATAAGACACATCTACACAGTCCGAATCTTCAATCACCGTCTCCCCCTCTGCATTCATTCCTGCAATAGAAAATGTCATAGCAATTCTATGGTCATAATGACAGTGAATCTTTGCTCCGTGAAGCACATTTCCTCCCCGAATGATCATGCCATCCTCCGTTGCTTCTGCATCTGCTCCCATCTCCACCAGATGATTTACCGTCAGAGCAATGCGGTCCGACTCTTTTACTTTTAACTCTTCTGCGTCTTTGATCACTGTTTCTCCCTGAGCAAAAGCTGCTAAAAGCGCAATGACCGGAATCTCATCAATCAACGTAGGAATTACATCTCCTTCGATCACAGTGCCTTTGAGCCTGCTGGTCTTCACCACAATGTCTGCTGTCGGTTCTCCTCCATTTTCCACAAGATTTTCTAAAGTGAGATCCGCTCCCATTGCCTTGCAAACCTTCAAAATCCCATCTCTCGTAGGGTTGATTCCGACATTTTTTAAACGGATACAGGAATTTGGCGTAATTAATCCTGCCACGATAAAAAAGGTTGCGGAAGAAATGTCTCCAGGTACTGCAATCTCTGTGGCTGTCATTTCCTTTGGAGGCGTAATTTTTGCAGTTGTTCCCTGGGAAACCACCTCTACCCCAAAAGAACGAAGCATTAACTCCGTGTGATTTCTGGAAAGCGCCGGCTCTGTGACGCTGGTTTCTCCGTCCGCATACAGCCCAGCCAGAAGAACACAAGATTTCACCTGCGCAGATGCCACAGGAGAGTTGTAATGAATTCCATGAAGCTTCGCTCCTTCAATTTTCAAAGGTGCACATCCGTTATCAGCGACACTGGAAATTTTAGCGCCCATCTCTTTTAACGGTTTTATAACCCGTTCCATTGGGCGCTTATTTAAAGATTCATCCCCCGATAATGTAGTTTCAAATTCCTGCCCTGCCAAAATTCCCGAAATCAACCGTGTTGTAGTTCCGCTGTTTCCCACATCCAAAACCTCCATCGGTTTTTTCAAACCGTAGAGCCCGTTTCCATGTACGGTAACCTCTGTACCTTCCTGTTCAATGGAAACTCCCATTTTCCGAAAACAGTCAATTGTCGCCAGACAATCCGCTCCCGCAAGAAAATTGCTGATCCGTGTGGTTCCTTTTGCAAGTGAACCAAACATAACGGCTCTGTGACTGATAGATTTATCGCCCGGAATGGATAATTCTCCCTGAAGTCCTTTGCTTTTCGTAAGTTTCATATCTATTTCCTCTCATATATCCTATAATTCTTATCTCGTAAAATCTTCTTTGCCTTCTTTGCGGACTCCTCATCATACAGCATAATCTTGAAGACGCCCTCCTCAAACTCCCGGTTATGGATAATTCCAATATTTTTAATACTGACATGATTCAATGCCAGTAAGGTCGTTGTCGTAGCAATCGTACCAGGTTCATCCGGAATATCAATAAAGATTTCATAATTTTTCTCCATTAAACCAATGGCGCTGTCCGGCACAGAATCCCTGTATTCTCCTGCCTCTTTAAAATAATCGTTCAAATATTGGTGATCTTCCTGATCCAACGCCTCAATAATCTGATCCATATGATTTCTTGCTTTTGTAAGAAGCTGCTTGATATTCTCCTTATTGGAAAGAGAAATCTGTTCCCATACAACCGGAGATGATGATGCAATTCTCGTAATATCTTTAAATCCTCCCGCAGCCAGCTGCTTTAATATTCCCTGATCGGTATCCATCTCTTTAACAATATGTACGAGCTCTGCGGCAATAATATGAGGCACATGGCTGATTGCTGCAGTAAATGCGTCATGCTGCTCATATTCCAGAATAATGGTCAAAGCCCCAAGTTCCTCAATAAACCCGGTAAATTCCCGAACTTTTTCCTCGCTGACCTGTTTTGTCGGCGTAATAAAATAATATGCATTCTCTACCAAACGGTCCGAGCTATAGGAAAACCCCGCTTTCTCAGAGCCCACCATCGGATGACCTCCAATAAAGCAAGCCTCCATTCCCAGTTCTTCAATCTCTTGATGAATTTCTCCTTTTACACTTCCCACATCTGTTAAAATACAATCTTTCTGAATTGAATTTTTTAAATCTTTTAAATACCTTATATTATATTGAACCGGTGCACATAAAAATACATAGCTACAATCTGAAAAATCCTTTTTGCAATCTGCCGCTATCTTATCAATGATACCTTCTTCTAAGGCCTTCCGCACGGTTTCCTCATCTTCATCCAAACCAATCATCTTATAATTTGGAAAGACTCTGCGAATTCCCTTTGCAATGGAACCTCCGATTAGTCCAAGTCCAATAAAACCAATGGTAAAATTGCTGTCTGTCATCTTTTTTCTCCTTAAGTTCTTCTTTTTATTTTACCGTCCGCATTTTAAAAAGTCAACACTTTTTCACTTTAAAGGAACAGAGTGTAAATTTCTCTAAAAATCATCCTGTCAAATCTTTGGATGAAACCTGTTTTTTTCTGATAATTCCTCAATTTTCTATTGAACCCCTGAAAAAAATGATTTATCATAAAACTAAGAATTGTATCGACAAACCGCCAAAGGAGTTCCTCTTATGTTTGAAAAAGCTGTTATTTATGCAACCAATGCCCATGCCGGGCAGACCCGCAAAGGGACCAATCTCCCATTCATCATCCATCCCATGGAAGTTGCCTCCATCGTGGCGGCTATGACACTGGACGAGACGATGATGTGTGCCGCTGTTCTCCATGACGTTGTGGAGGATTGCAAAGATGTTACGATTGAAGATATTCGCCGGGAATTTGGCGATGTCGTTGCTTCCTATGTCGATCAGGAAAGTGAAGACAAAAGCAAAACATGGCTGGAACGAAAAGGTCACACCATTGAATTCCTAAAAACCAAAGCTTCCAGAAATGCGAAAATCCTTGCTTTAGGGGATAAACTTGCCAATATTCGCGCAATTTCCAGAGACTATCGGATTCTTGGCGAAGAATTATGGCAAAGATTTCATATGAAAGATAAAAACACACAGGGCTGGTACTATCAGGGTATGATTGAAGGTTTTGAAGAGCTGAAAGAATATCATGAGTTTACAGAATATTGTGATTTGGTAGAACAGGTATTCGGGAAATACATTCCGCAGACACAATAAAATCGGCATGTCACCATGCCGATTACTTTAGGAGCGCCAAATTATTTCAATACCAATGCAGGAAGCTGCGACATATTTAAAATAACAGCATCTGCCCCTGCCTCTAAAAATGTTTTTTCCACGTTTTTACAGAGACATTCTTTTTCTTCTTTATCAAGCGCCAAATATTCATCCTGAGACAATCCCATTTCAGAGCTTCCCTCAATGACACCAATGGATTTTACTCCTGCATTTTTTCCCTCCAGAATATCAGAAACCGTGTCTCCTACCTTCACAACATTTTTTACAGACATCACGCCAAGAGCTTCCATATTCTTAAATACCATATACGGATATGGACGTCCTTTGGAATGAACAGCATCGGGACTGGCCCATGCATCTGGTTCATATCCGCCCAATTTAGCTCCTTTTGTGACAATCTCCATCATCTTATCAGTATATCCTGTGGTGGATCCAATTTTAATTCCATTGGCACGAAGCTCATGAACTGCATCTAAAACATAAGGCTTTACATCTGTAAACTGGTCCAAAACACTCATTAGCTTACTCTCATAGACCTGATACATTTTTTGTACATCGGATTCCTCAGACGGGCGTCCGTACACTTCTTCCCAGAGCCCCGCGATACGATCCATTGCAAGCATGGTGCGAATATGTTCAATTTTCAGCATCCCCATCGGCTTTCTGACCTCTTCCATAGTTGGCTCAACTCCAAACTCACGGAATACTTCTGTAAATGCCTGTACCGGAGCAAAACATCCAAAATCAACCGTCGTGCCTGCCCAGTCAAAAATAACTGCTTCCACCTTATTTCCCATGTTGATGTACCTCCAAAAACTCTTTCATGATATTGCACAGTGCGTCCACATCTTCTTTGTAAATTTCTCCGATATTTCCGATTCGGAAGGTTGCTGCCTCCGTAACTTTTCCCGGATAAATCGCATATCCCCGTTCTTTTATATATGCATACATTTCTTCAAAGGTAAATTTTGCATCCTCTGGAAAGAAAAACGTGGTGATAACCGGTCCCTGATGTTCAAGATCAATATAGGTTTTCAATCCCAGCTCACCAAATCTACGAATAATTTCCCGATTATTTTCATAATAGCGTTTTGATCTTGCCAAAATTCCGCCTTCTTCTTCCAGTTCCTTCATTGCCTGTGCAAACGCAAGCACTGTGTGAGTCGGAGAAGTAAATCGCCATTTTCCGTCTTTGTTCATTGTCTCCCACTGATCATAAAGATCTAAAGATAAGCTTCTTGCCTGTCCTTTGGTTTTCATCAGCGCCTCTTTTTTGGCAATCACAAAGGAAAATCCCGGAACCCCCTGAATGCATTTATTGGCACTGCTGATTAAAAAATCAATCCCAAGCGTCTCCACCGGAATATCCACACCTGCAAAGCTGCTCATCGCATCAATTACCATCGTACGTTTTTTGCTCTTTACAACTTTGGTCACCTCTTCAATCTCATTTAAAATACCGGAAGTGGTTTCACTGTGTACCATAGATACATGTGTAATCGAATCATCCTGATCCAGAATCTCTCCGATCTTTTCTGCATCGGGAACTTTATCATAATCCTGATGATAAACCGCATACGTGAGCCCCGCATGCTTTGCAATGTCTTCCATACGCTCTCCGTATGCGCCGTTTGCTACAATTAACAGCTTATCTTCTGTTCCTACGGAACTTGTCAATACAGATTCCACACCAAAGGTCCCGCTTCCCTGCATAAGAACTACCGTATAATTTTCTTCGCTGGCATGGGCGAGCTTTAACAGCCCGCTCCTGATATCCAGAGTAATCTTTTTATAATCATCATCCCATGTACAATGATCAAACATCATAACTTTTTTTACCGTATCCGTTGTAGTCAGCGGTCCCGGTGTCAACAACTTGTATTTCATCTTTTACCTCTTACTTTTTTATTTTCCCATTGCTTTCTCTGATAATTCCTGATGTTTCTCCAGTAAATCCAGAGTCAGCTTTTCTTTAAATTCTTTTGGATTTCCTGATTTTTGTTCTTTATCTTCTGTTTCCCCTTTATAGAGCGGTACCGGATAATTTTTAATCAGCTCGGATCTTCCTTTTTTAATAATGCACTCTGCCATTTCCATAGCCAATTTGCTCTTATCGCTGTCTTCTTTGTCCAATACTGCCACAGATTCTGTCAAAGTAAAGTTTCCTTCGGCCGGATCAACATAATCAATCGGAAGTCCGTCTTTCTTGTCTGCTACCGCTTGCTGTCTTAAACCAAATCCAATAGCAACTTCTCCGGCTCTTACTTTTTTAATCGGACCGGATCCGGAATCTTCAATATGATCGCCTGCATTTTTATAAATATCTTTTAAGATATTCTGCGCTTCTTTTTCTCCATATTCAGATACAAGACCCTGAATTAGTAACCATGCAGTTGAAGATGCCTTTACATCTGTTACGGAAATATATCCCTTATACACAGGCTTTGCAAGATCCTTAATGGACTTCGGAGTCGGAAGCTTTTTCTCTTTCATAACTTCTGTATTCAAGATTAAAGTTCCCTCCTGTGCGGTAATCGGAGATTCATATTTTTCAAACTTGCTTTCATCATTTAACCCCCGATCAAAGGTAAGATCCTGAAACATCTTATTTTTTTCCTGAGCGCTCTCCACATAAAACGTACTCATTGTAATCATGTCTGCTTCCAGATTCTTTCCTTCTGCAATCAATTTTCCTCCAAGCTCTGATGTACCAAAGGTCTGGAATACATACTTTCCTTTATATCCATTCCCATCCAGCGTTTTTTTCATGGCGTCAACCGCCTCATCATCGGCATTGGAATAAATAATAACCTTGTCACTTCCTTTGTCTTTGCTGCTGCATCCTGCCGCAAACAACCCGGTTACTCCAAGCATCGCTGCCATAACTGCAACCGATACTCTCTTCATCAACTTTCTCATAATTGCTTCTCCTTATTTATTTTTTCTTTTTTTATTTGCCAACCATTGAAATACATATTTCGCAATGATGTTGGTTGCTAAAATTAACAGTGATAATACAAACACTTCATTAAACTTATTGTAGT
>CAJMHU010000039.1 GCA_905213305.1 uncultured Anaerostipes sp. | reverse complement strand
GGGCAGTCTCAACGGAACTGCCATGGAGTTTGATGGAGATCGGTACAAGCCGTTGAAGAACTGCAGTTTTACAAAAGAGGCAGAGAAATCGGGAGATTTTGATATTCTTTGTGTGAAGCCATTGGAGCAGGGGATTGATTATTCCAGGACAAAACAGATTGCGGAAGAAATTGAAGCTCGTTTTAAAGATCAGGTGACGGCAACGATGAACGAGTCCTATTTGGATCTTACTCCAAAGGGGAATAGTAAATCCAGCGCCATGAAGCGGGTGATAGAGTGGATTGGTGAAGATCTTGAAACTTATTGTGTAGGAGATTCTTTTAATGATTTGAGTATTTTTGAAGCAGCCGACCACAGCTATACCTTTCATCGCTGCAGCGACCAAATGAAGCGTGCGGCATCTGCATGTGTGGATTATGTATATGAGATTGCGGAAGAAATTCTGAGAGAAAAATAAAAACAAAAAGTACCTGAGAAATCACTCTGGGGACGATCCATCAAAGGAGTGATTCTGCGGTGCTTTTTTAGAATCATGATAAAATATTATTTTTTCTATTGACACATATGGGAATTTATGATAAATTTAAAAACAGTTCTGCTGCTGTGGCACAGGAGGTAGCGCACCTCATTGGTAGTGAGGAGGTCACGGGTTCAACTCCCGTCAGCAGCTTTAGGAGAAAAGGCTAAGACATCAAAAGAGATGTTTTAGCCTTTTCTGATATAGGAAAGCTTTCACTTTCCTATACCATAAAACGCTCTGCGGGGTGCACACGATGAGCCAAAGTCCGAGATTGACTGAGATTTTGGCGGCCGCTTACAATCCCGGAATGTGTCTTTTGGCACTTCTGGGGATTTGACAGGAATTTTTTGTTTTAGGTAGGGAAAGATACAAGTAAAAAGGAGAAATGTATGCAGATGTTTTGCAAAAGAAAAGCCGCGTACCTGATGATGCTATGTCTGATGATTTTTTTTATGAAGAGTTCTGTCGTTTTGGCGGCGATGCCGGAATATTTTGAAAATCCAAATCGAGTATATGAAGAGTTTCAGGGAGAGATTTATGATCCGAAATTTAAAATGCAGTATGGATTTTTAAAGGAGAGTCTTCCGGTATACAGCGATTTTTATGGGTCAAAAAAGATTCAAAGCGCACCGAAGTACTCTGGGGTTCTTGTGGTGAGTAAGACCCAATCTTATGTTCAGGTAATTTATGAAAAGAAGAAAGGACGCGGGATCGGATGGATTTCCAGAAGTGATTATAGCAAGAATTCTGTTGCATATGACGGACGGGAAAAACAGCTTTTGGCTGATGGAACATATTGGATTGAGAATCAGATGCTCAAGGAGAAACAGGAAGGAACGGTTGTTTTTCAAGGAGATCAGAAATATCAGATACGGGGAATGGATTTGAAAGGGGAGCGAAAAAAGCACAGGGTTGTCCTTTTTCGAGAGTACGATCATTTTTACATTCAAGATGAGAAAACAGGAGAATATTTGGGAATGGCTCCTAAAAATCATATAATTTTTAGGAGCTTGCCGGGGGCTGCCCAAAATCGGTTTTCCAAAGGAAATGAGTTCGGAACAAAACAATATCAATGGAAATTTCAGCGCATAAAAAATAAAAATACTGCGCCGCATCGAAATTTCCTTCAGTATGATCCGGCATGGGGAAGGAAAGATTATGGGAAGGTTCATGATTACAGTGGAAAAATGGCAGCGGCAGGCTGCGGTGTTATGGCAATTACCAATGCAGTGTATGCATTAAACGGACAGTTTATAGATCCTATGGTTCTGGCAGATTTTGCGGTAAAGCACCATTTTCGGATTATAGGTTCCGGGACTCACGATGGAATTTTTGAGGCAGCGGCAAAACAATTCGGAGCTGCCTATGGGTTTGCCTTTGTGAAAAAAAGCTATAGTACGTCAGAAGTTCGAGAGTATTTAAAAAAGGGCTGTGTTGCAATTTCTCATGTTCCTGGGCATTATATAACCGTTGCTGATTTTAATTCCAAAACAAAAAAATATCTGGTTTTAGATTCTGGGCCGATTTCAAGGCGCCCGACGGATGGGTTTGGAAATTGGATGAAGCGTGAAAGGCTGGAATCCGGAAGTTTAGTGTCGTCAGTGTATTATATTTTAGCGCCGACCGCTAATCTTAATGAGTATGAACCGATAAAAAGCATGAAATTTCAAAAAAATATAAGTTTTTTGATTTTGCAGATGGGATTGCCCAATGGCTTTCCTTCTTCTTGACACCTTTTCGCGGGAGTGATATAATTTAGCACATAAAAGCGTTGAAGTATTAACGTGTGTGTGAACGAGGAGGAAAAGTTATGACATTCAAAAAAGTGATGGCAGCAGGGATGGCTGCGATATTGACTCTGTCTGTGATGGCGGGCTGTTCTAAAAAGGACTCTGCGTCCGGACAAAAGAAGATCGGAGTTGTTCAGCTGGTAGAGCATGATGCTTTGGATGCTGCGTACAAAGGATTTAAAGACGGACTGAAAGATGCAGGCTATAAAGACGGAGATAAGATCAAAATTGAATACAAGAATGCACAGAATGAGCAGTCCAACTGCCAGACCATTGCTCAGCAGTTTGTGACAGATAAGTGCGACTTGGTTCTTGCAATTGCAACACCGGCGGCGCAGGCGATGGCAAATGAAACAAAGGATATTCCGATTCTGGTAACGGCAGTAACAGATCCGGCAAGTTCTAAGCTGGTAAAGTCCAACGAAAAGCCAGGTGGAAATGTATCAGGAACTTCTGATTTGACACCGGTTGCAAAACAGATGAATTTATTGAAAGAGCTGGTTCCATCTGCCAAGAAAGTTGCGATGCTTTATTGTTCTGCGGAAGCAAATTCTAAGTTTCAGGTGGATCTTGCAAAGAAAGAAGCAAAAAAACTGGGATTGACACCTGTGGACGCTACCGTATCTGAATCCAGTGAGATTCGTCAGGTTGTAGAATCTTTAAAAGGAAAAGTTGATGCAATCTATGCCCCGACAGATAATACCATTGCGGCAGGAATCAATACAGTATCCATGGTTGCCAATGAAGCCAAGCTTCCTTTGATCGTTGGAGAAGAAGGAATGTGTACCGGAGGCGGACTGGCCACCTACGGATTAAATTATTATAAATTAGGAAAACAGACGGCGGCACAGGCAGTGAAGATTCTGGAAGGAAAGGCAGAAGCAAAAGATATGCCGATTGAGTATCAGGAAAATGCAGATTTGATTATTAATGAGGATACAGCAAAAACTCTGGGAATTAAAATTCCAAAGAAGCTTCAAAAAGATGCAAAAATGGTTACAACACAGAAGACCAGTGAAAAATAGAAACTGTGGTTTTCTTCGAAAAAATCAAAGGTGCCTTCGTATTTGAGGGCGCTTTTGTTTGTATAGAAAAGAGGTAAAAGAAAATGGTATTATTAACAAATCTTTACAGTGCTGTGGCGCAGGGAACGTTATGGGGAATCATGGCGCTGGGTGTTTATATCACCTTTCGGATTTTAGATATTGCGGATTTGTCTTGCGACGGTACCTTTGCTCTTGGCGGATGTATTAGCGCAATTTTTATTACAAAGGGAGTGAATCCTTTTTTAACGCTTTTGTTAGCGTTGGCAGGCGGGATGATTGCGGGTCTGGCAACAGGGCTTTTGCATACAAAACTTATGATTCCTGCCATTTTATCAGGAATTTTAACAATGATTGCTCTGTGGTCTGTGAATATTCGTGTAATGGGAGGTCCGAATGTATCCCTTTTAGGGGAGGATACGGCGTTTACAAAAATGATAGAGGGGATCGGAGTAGATCAAACGCTGGCAACGCTTCTGGTAGGAATTTTGATTGGTGTGATTGTCATTGCAGCTCTGTATTGGTTTTTTGGAACAGAGATCGGATGTGCCCTTCGTGCCACAGGAAATAATGAATTTATGGTTCGGGCACTGGGTGGAAATACAGATACATCCAAGGTACTGGGACTGGTCATTTCCAATGGACTGATTTCTTTATCCGGAGCGCTGGTGGCGCAAAATCAGGGATATGGTGATGTTAAGATGGGAACGGGAGCCATTGTCATTGGTCTGGCATCCATTGTCATCGGGGAGGTTATTTTCGGAAGACGCTTTAACTTTGCATACATTCTTGCATCTTTAATCGGGGGTGCAATTGTTTACCGAATGATCATTGCGCTTGTACTTCATTTGGGATTGAGTACAGATGATATGAAATTGTTCACAGCGATTATTGTAGCTTTGGCGCTTGGAATTCCGGCAATGAAAGCCAAATATTCACAGCGAAGAACGCCGGCATAGAAAGAAGGTTCGGAAAAATGTTAGAGATTAAAAATGTACATAAAACTTTTAATAAAGGTACCATTAATGAAAAAAAGGCATTAAACGGCGTGGAGCTTCATTTAAATCCGGGGGATTTTGTGACGATTATCGGTGGAAATGGAGCCGGAAAGTCTACAACCTTAAATATGATTGCAGGAGTGTATCCGATTGATCAGGGAACGATTGTTTTAGATGGAAAAGATATTTCCGATCTTCCGGAATACAAGAGAGCTTATATGCTTGGACGGGTCTTTCAGGATCCGATGATGGGAACGGCTGCCGGAATGGAAATTCAGGAAAATATGGCAATGGCATTTCGGAGAGGAAAACGCCGCAGTCTAAGCTGGGGCATTACAAAAAAAGAAAAGAAGTTGTTCAGAGAAAAGCTGCAGATGCTGGGTCTTGGGTTAGAAGAACGTATGACTTCAAAAGTAGGACTGCTGTCGGGAGGACAGAGACAGGCGCTGACTTTACTAATGGCAACTTTGAGAAAACCAAGTCTTTTGCTACTGGATGAGCATACGGCAGCTTTGGATCCAAAGACCGCAAAAAAGGTTCTGGACATTACAGAAAAAATTGTTGCCAGAGATAACTTGACAACGATGATGGTTACCCATAATATGAAAGATGCAATCAATATCGGAAATCGCCTGGTTATGATGAGTGATGGAAAAATTATTTATGATGTTTCCGGTGAAGAAAAGAAAAAATTGAAGGTTGCAGACCTGCTTCAGAAATTTGAGGAAGTAAGCGGCGGAGAGTTTGCAAATGACCGTATGTTACTGGCATAAAATGACTGGGAGAGAAGGAGAAGAAAATGAGCGATTTTAAAATCGAAACAAAATGTATTCAGTCCGGATGGACGCCAAAAAAGGGAGAACCAAGGATTGTACCGATTTATCAGAGTACAACATTCAAATATGATACCAGTGATCAGATGGGAAGACTGTTTGATTTGGAGGATTCTGGATATTTTTATACAAGACTGCAGAATCCTACCAATGATGCGGTAGCGGCAAAAATCTGTGATATGGAAGGAGGAGTCGCAGCAATGCTGACATCTTCCGGACAGGCAGCGAATTTTTATGCTGTTATGAACATCTGCGAAGCAGGAGATCATATTGTATGTTCTTCTGCAATCTACGGAGGTACTTATAATTTATTTGCCCATACTATCCGCAAGATGGGGGTAGAGGCCACGTTTGTAGAGCCGGATGTCAGTGAAGAAGAATTAAATGCTGCTTTCCGTGAGAATACAAAGGCAGTGTTTGGAGAAACAATTTCAAATCCGTCGCTGGATGTGCTGGATTTTGAACGTTTTGCAAAATCGGCCCATGAACATGGAGTTCCTTTGATTGTAGATAATACCTTTGCAACACCGATCAACTGTCGTCCGTTTGAATGGGGGGCAGATATCGTAACGCATTCTACAACGAAATATATGGATGGGCACGCGGCCTGCGTAGGCGGAGCTATTGTGGACAGCGGTCAATTTGATTGGGATGCATATGGTGAGAAATATGCGTGTCTGACACAGCCGGATGAAACATACCATGGAATTATCTATACAGAGAAATTTGGAAAGGGAGCATATATCACAAAAGCAACCGCACAGTTGATGCGTGATTTAGGTTCCATTCAGTCACCGCAAAATGCATTTCTATTAAATCTTGGTTTGGAGACGCTTCATTTACGGGTTCCAAGGCATTGTGAAAATGCGTTAAAAGTGGCACAATTTTTGAAAAATCATGAAAAAGTCGCATGGGTGCATTGCCCGCATATGGAAGGTGATAAGAATTATGATTTGGCAAAGAAGTATATGCCAAATGGAACCTGCGGAGTTCTTACGTTCGGTCTGAAAGGCGGGCGGGAGGCTTCTATTCAGATGATGGATCAGCTGAAAATGGTAGCTATTGTAACTCACGTAGCAGATGCAAGGAGCTGTGTCCTGCATCCTGCCAGCCATACACATCGCCAAATGAACGATCAGGAGCTGCTGGAAGCAGGAGTGCAGCCGGATTTAATTCGATTTAGTGTTGGAATTGAGAACGCAGAAGATATTATTGCCGACGTAGAGCAGGCATTAAAGGGTCTTTAGAATCTGTAAAAAAATAAAAAAATTACTTGACTTTTGATGAAAAGTGCGTATAATTATAAAGGTAGCTGTGAGAAACAGTTACCTTTATAATGAAAGGCTCCATGGTCAAGCGGTTAAGACGCGACCCTCTCAAGGTCGAATCACGAGTTCGATTCTCGTTGGAGTCATAAGCTACAAACCTCGTATTTATGCGGTTTGTAGCTTTTTTGTTTCTTTAAGAAAAAAACTTCGCCACCAAACTTGGCCACCAAAATTTATTTTTCATTACCTGACTTAAAAATAACATTCTCAAAAGCATCCAAAGATTGCTGCTTTCGATCTCCATGGATGTGTGCATATTTCTGTAGAAAGGTAGCAGGAGTATTTCCCATAATTTCAGACAAAACCTTATCAGATTCCCCACGCTCATAATTAGTCGTTGCAAATGTATGCCGACATCCATACAGAGTGATCACAGGCAAGCTTTTCTCATGATTTGCATTATAACGCTTCTCGGTTCTGGTAAACATCCGATACAGATGATCAGGACGGACAGGAGTACCGATCTCTGTATTAAAGAGAAAATCATTGTCAAACAGATCTGGATGCTGCAATCTCATTTCCTTCTTCCAGAGTAACTTTTTCTTAACGATCTTGTTTAAAGTATCAGGAAGGTAAACAGCTCTGAACGAATTAGCACCCTTCATATTGTCTTCAAGTACACCATGTTTATTTAAAGTTCGATGCATATAAAAGCACTGCCGTTCAGGATCATAATCACTTTCTGCAAGTCCACAAGTTTCGCTGGGGCGAGAACCAAGTAAGATCTGGCAGCAGAACATAGCATAATAATGTGACTCTTTTGCTTCTCTGGAACTTAAAAAGATAGAGATCTGTTCATCAGACCATGTCTGTTTGACCACGTATGCCACTTTATTTCGCTTTATTCCAATCATTGGATCATCTTTACCATCAATCAATTTTAAAGGAGATACGGCGAAGTTAAATACATCACAGAGGACATTGATACATTTGTTTACAGTTTCAGCTTCGTATTTACGTTTCTTAGGATTGTTTCCATCTTCCAGACTCTTCTTAAAATTTAAAATATGTTTTGGCTCGATCGCAGAAATTGGAACATCCTCAAACACAGGAAAGATATACCGGTCTAAATATCCGCGGTAAGTCCGATAAGTCTGATCGGCATAAGTCTTTTTGTTGGTTTCAAGCCACATATCAGCAATCTTACCAAAATATTCTTCGGATTGCTTTTTCGCTTTTTCTTCTTTGACTTCGTTTTTAATTTGGAGGGTAAGTTTCGCATCATCCTGTTTTGCTTCTTTTTTGTTAGATCTGCGAGGAGCAGATACTTTACGTTTTAAAAGAGGGTGCCATTGGACAGCACAATAACTTTTTTTAATTTTACCAGTTTTTTTACTTGTATAAGTTTTAGTAATTACAGACATATTTATCATCCTTTCTTAGAAAAAGGGCATAAAAAATACACCCTATGATTTTTAGAGGATGTATGATATAATACTAGTGTTCTGGTTAGGATTATATCAACATCCAGTTGATAGGTTCTATCACAATTCCGCTTGGTTGGTAGCCAAGCGGTTTTTTTATTTGTAAATGTTTGGATTTTGCAAATAATGCAAATTGCATTATTTTATCGTTCATTTTGGCGAGATTACCGAAATGGTATTTATCAGATTGTAATGCCAGAGCATTTTGAACTAACGAGAAGAACTCGCTAGTTGCTTTTTTAACGAATCCCTCATCCTTTGACTGCCCAGTGACCGCTGGACGATTTTTGTTATTTATGATTTGTCAGAGTCTGACAAAATCAGTAACACTTCTTACAAGCTGTATAGCCCCTACTTTTGGCATCCGATATAGATACTTGTGAAGGGCTTTCCATGTTACTGCAATATTGGTTAGAATGGTATTTTGTTCCGGTAGAAGGAATCCATACTTGTTCTTCTTTTTGCTCAGTTGTTGCTTGTTGCTGCTTTTCTTCTTCCTTTTTCTTTTGTTCAGCTAGTTGTTTCTGACGTTCTTTTTTTCTTTGTTCGGCAATTTTTTGCTCTTTAGCTTTTTTTATAGCTTCTTTATTTTCAACGGTTACTTTGATTTTATTGCTTATAACATTAGATTTTTTGTCTCTAATATAAATAATGGTCGATCCAGAATTTTTTTTGCTTTTAATTACAATTTTTTCTGTATCATTTTTGCTTTCAGATAGAGAGACAATATCAGTATTGTCTGAAATAAATTCTAAATCATTATTCAGTGATCCGACAGGATCCAGTTCATAGGTCAATTTTTTTGTTGAGTTGATATCTAATTTTATAGATTTGCTTTTTATTGATATCGAATTAATTGGCATAATAAATGAAGTAATAAAAAAACCAATAGTATTGTCATAAAGTCCGCAGACTTCACCGGGGCGCATCTCAAGAAGCAAGGAGAGGCAAAACATAGGAATAATGATCTGTCTTTTGGTATGCTCATAATATCATTCTTTTCTTTGTCGGGGCGATGGCTTTAGAATGAATAAATGATACATTAAATAGTTATTCGTTCCTCCAAGAATCAAGGTGACTATTTTTTGTGCGTATATGTCAGAATAACAATGATTAACAATGCCATATTTATGATTATCATAAATTCTTCGTATTACTCATAAATATCACTCACTTTTTATCTGCTTGTAGACTGTAAGCCCCGGCTTCGGCGTTCAGACGCGCTCAAAATACTCACGGTAACACGGCAAGATGGTTATTTCTGAAACATCTTGAGATAAAAAACATTGATTGAAACTCTGGCGCAGACAGGAAGCACGTGATTTTAGTCGTATGAGGCTTCACAATCTTATGATTTGATGTATAATGAAACTAAAAAGAAGCGATAATCATAACAGCAAAGCGAGGTTTTTATGGAATTTAAATTTGATTTGCATACTCATACGATTGCCAGCGGACATGCATATTCTACCGTACAGGAAATGGCAAAGGCTGCGGCAGATCGAGGACTGGAATTGTTGGGAATTACGGAACATGCCAAGGGAATTGACGGAACCTGTGATGAAATTTATTTTAAAAATATGAAAGTCATTCCAAGAAAAATATATGGAATTGAATTGATGCTTGGAGCCGAAATCAATATTTTAGATGAGCGCGGAACATTGAGTATGGATGAAGAAATGATAGAACGGACATTGGATCTTCGTATTGCCGGAATTCATGATCTTTGCTATGAAGTGGGAACGGTGGCACAAAATACAAATGCTTATGTAAAAGCGATTGAAAATCCTATGATTGATATTATCAGTCATCCTGACGATTCCAGAATCCCGATTGATTACGAAACAATTGTGGATGCGGCAAAAGAACATCATACACTTCTGGAAGTCAATAATAGTTCTTTGGACTGTCTGTCTTCCAGAAGGAATGCATGGGAAAATCTTCAGACGATGTTAAAGTTGTGTAGGGAGAAGCATGTGATGGTCGTCGCGGATACAGATTCTCACTTTGCAGATGCGGTGGGTGTTTTCGACCATGTCAGTGTTCTTCTGGAAGAAATTGGCTTCCCGGAGGAATTGGTGGTGAACCGCTCTGTGGATCTGCTAAAAGAAATCATCGGAAAACATCGAACGATACGAAAGATCGGTAAGCAGGTTTTTGGAAAAGGGACAATATAAAGAGTGAAAGTATAACCAGATGCATCTTTTTCAAAGATGCATCTTATTATTTTTTGTTGAATCAGAAATTTTTCGAAATTTCTGATCCGACAAAAATGCTCCGTAGGATGAGTGCGAAGCGGAGCAAATTTTTCAAAGTTTTATGGATGCGTTGGTTTTTAATAAATAGAAAATATTATCCTTACAGAAAGTGTGCAGCGCATGTGGGTCACACAAAAAAGAATTTCCTGGCACAAATTTGGAGTAACAGCGCTCTGGGGATGCGGGAATGCGGCTGGAGGCATCGACAAAAGATTTCATGGATTTCGGAATTACAAAATCTTCCTGAGGGAGATAATAATAGTTTTTAAAATCCGGATGATAGTGTTTCAATTTCCCTTGATGCTCCATGCAGGAAAAAGATGCGGTGGCTTTATGGATGCTTAAGGCTATTTGATCTGCTTCAAAAATAGCATCCAGTGGCCAAGGAGTATCTAGGGATAAGGAAGCACAAAACTGGTGATTTTCAAAAGAAGCAGATGTTATTTGAAACTCTCCCTGCAGAAGTGATGGATAGCAGAGAAGAGAATAGATTGCTCCAAGCCCGTCAAGGTCCTCCTGATTATGTAAAAGAAGCTGTGTTTTGAAGGTATGATCTCCGGTTTCCAGCCAGGAATGATAGGCTTGAACCAGTTTTTTGCCGGAAAGCATGTCAGTTCGCACAATATGAAGGCAGGCTTCCAGATCTTTCTGGCGAAAATGCCGGCAAGGAAAAAGATGACGAAAAGGCTTTAAAGTTTGATAAAGATCTATGTGAGGCAAAGTTTCAAAGGGGTTGTCCAGCCCGAATTCCTGTGTTTTAAATTTTAAAAAAGGGAGATCAAATGTTTTGCCATGAAAAGAAATCAGAGTATCAGAAGGCGAAAGAAAATTAAGAAAGTCCTGAAGAATCTTTTTTTGAGAAAAACCGTCCTCGTTAAACCACTGAATGATTTTACCGTCTTCACGACAGCAGCCAATGACTGTAATAGCAGAAATATCCGGGTTGAATCCTGTGGTTTCGATGTCATAAAATAAAGGTTGTGTTTTGTTTGGCATATAGGGTCGCTCCTTTCTAGAGATGTGGTTTTATTATAGACTTTTTAGATTTTTTTTTCAATCTCTAGGAATTAGGGGAACATATGTGTTATAATATGGAGAAAAAGAGCAAAGAAAAGACAGAAGGAGTACATATTGTGATTTCATATATCAAGGGAATTCTCACTGAGAAAGAACCGGGAGCAATCGTGCTTGAAAATCAGGGAATCGGATATCAGTTGATGATACCGATGCAAAGCGAAGAGTCATTAAAAATCGGGCAGGAAATGAAAATTTATACACACATGCATGTGAGAGAGGATCACTTGAGTTTGTTTGGTTTTCCAACCAGAGAGGAGCTGGAGGCTTTTGAGCTTCTGATTGGCGTCAATGGAATTGGTCCGAAAGTTGGACTCTCGGTTTTGTCAACGCTCTCTGTTTATGAATTAAAAATGGCGGTGATCAGCGAGGATGTGAAGATGATTTCCAAAGCTCCGGGGCTGGGACCGAAAGGAGCCAAAAAACTGATTTTGGAATTAAAAGATAAATTAAGTTTTGGCGAGATGGATGAGGATTCGGGATTAGAAATTTTTCAGGAAATCTCGGGTGAAAATGATGCAGTAACAATTACCATCGAAGGATTGGTGAGTCTTGGATATTCTAAGAGCGAGGCGGCGCAGGCTGTACGGAAGGTTCAAAACGCAGAAACCATGGAACCGGAAGACTTATTAAAGAAAGCCTTAAAAAATATGATGATATAGGGGAAGGAATATGTTAGATCGTATAATTTCCACAGAATTGGTGGAGGAAGACATTAAAATTGAAAATCATCTGCGACCACAGATGTTGGAAGACTATATCGGACAAGAAAAAGTCAAAGAAAATTTGAAAATTTTTATCGAAGCAGCCAAGAGCAGAGGCGAATCTTTGGATCATGTATTGTTTTATGGGCCTCCGGGGTTGGGAAAAACAACCCTTGCGGGAATTGTTGCCAATGAGATGGGAGTTCATTTAAAAGTAACCAGCGGACCTGCCATTGAAAAACCCGGAGAAATTGCAGCATTACTGAACAATCTTCAGGAAGGAGATGTGCTCTTTATTGATGAGATTCATCGATTGAACCGACAGGTGGAGGAGGTTCTTTATCCAGCGATGGAAGATTATGCCATTGATATTTTAGTAGGGAAAGGACAGGCCGCCAGATCAATTCGTCTGGAACTGCCAAGCTTTACTCTTGTAGGGGCCACAACGAGAGCAGGAATGCTGACTGCACCATTGAGGGACCGCTTTGGAGTGGTAAATCGGTTGGATTTTTACGATAGCCGGGACTTAAAGACCATTATAGAGCGTTCGGCAAAGGTTTTAGAAATTGAAATCAGTTCAGAGGGGGCGCTGGAAATTGCGAGGAGATCCAGAGGAACGCCGCGTCTTGCTAATCGGCTGCTAAAGAGAGTTCGTGATTTTGCTCAGGTAAAGTACGATGGAAGAATCACGTTGGAAACGGCAGAGGATGCCCTGAATCATTTGGAGGTAGATACCATTGGTTTGGATCAGACGGACAGAACATTGCTTCGGACCATGATGGAAACGTTTGAAGGGAAGCCGGTTGGGCTGGATACCTTAGCAGCAGCGGTTGGAGAAGATGCAGGAACCATCGAGGATGTTTATGAACCATATTTAATCCAAAATGGATTGATTGCCAGAACACCAAGAGGAAGAGTTGCAACCCGGTATGCGTATGAGCACTTTAAAATGCCAATGCCGGAAGAAGAATAAGGGAATTTAAGTATGAGAAGACAAATAGAAGTGTTGGCACCGGCAGGTTCTGTGGATTGCCTAAAAGCGGCGGTATCCAATGGCGCTGATGCCATTTATTTAGGCGGAGAACTATATGGAGCCAGAGCGTATGCGGGGAATTTTTCCAGGGAAGAATTATGTGAAGGTATGGATTATGCCCATTTATTTGGGAAAAAAGTATTTTTGACAATAAATACCTTAATGAAAGATTCAGAGCTGGAGAAACTTCCTGAGTTTTTGCTGCCGTTTTATGAACAGGGTTTGGATGCGGTGATCGTACAGGATCTGGGCGCAGTTTCTCTGATTCGTCAAAGGTTTCCGGATTTGGAAATTCATGCAAGTACACAGATGACAATCACCGGAATTTACGGCGCGAGACTGGCAAAAAGAATGGGAATCAAACGCGTTGTCCCGGCAAGAGAATTGTCGTTGAAGGAAATTCAGGCAATTAAGGAGGATACGGGGCTTGATCTGGAATGTTTTGTTCATGGAGCGTTGTGCTATTGTTATTCGGGACAGTGTTTTATGAGCAGTATGCTTGGCGGGAGAAGCGGTAATCGGGGAAGATGTGCGGGAACCTGTCGTTTGCCGTTTTCGTTAGAGGAAGGGAATGGAAAGTCAGATCCGTATCCGTTAAGTTTAAAGGATCTTTGTACCATTGCTTCTTTACCGGAAATTTTGAATCATGGTGTAGATTCTCTGAAAATTGAAGGGCGAATGAAGGGACCGCGATATGTAGGGGAAGTCACAAGGATTTATCGAAAATATGTTGATTTGTATTTAAGCGGGGCTCCTTATCAGGTGGAAAAAGAGGATGAGAAGATTTTGAAAGAATTGTTTCACCGCGGAGGCTTTACAGACGGATATTATCGTCAATATCATGGGAAGCAGATGATGAGTATGAAACGTCCGGATCATCAGGGGCTTTTGGTAGGAAGAATTGAGAAATTAGAAAAAGGAAAAATCAAATTTCATGCCAAAGAAGAAATCTGTAAGGGTGATGTTTTGCAAATTCGGATTTCGGCAGACGAAAAAATTGATTTAACAAGTCCTTCTTCGTGGAAAGAAGGAGATTTGGTCACATTAAATGGGCAAAGAATGAAAAAGCTCCGGAGAGGCATGGAACTTTCTCGAATGTGGAATGCAAAAATGACGGAGCGGATTGATCAAAAATTAAAAGAAAAAATGAAAGAAAATCTTAAGGGAAAAATCATACTTAAGA
>CAJMHU010000038.1 GCA_905213305.1 uncultured Anaerostipes sp. | reverse complement strand
GCAGGTCACTCTCAGCCGACGTTATATTCCGATCACGGCTTATTATATATTGCAGCCTCTCCGTCCAGCGATCAGGCATATTCGCAGCTCTACTATTATAGCACCAGTCAGGACTCCTACTCCCGTGAAGGCGTCAGCCTGGATACACACACCAACAGCCTGAATCTGGCAATCAGTGATCGAACACTTTATGCTTTCTATTTACAGGGAAGCAAAAAACAGGTCATCGTTAAAAAGAAAGCGGTCACAGACAAACCAAAAGAAGATCAGCCGACGATTACACCTCCGGAAACGGAGAAACCTTCCATCGTTCCGCCAAAACCGGTTCAGCCGACGCTTTGTCCATCAGGCAGGCACTCTTTTCAGATAACGGTCAACAAAGCGTCTCTGTCAAAAAACGGAAGTATCATAAAAAAATGCAGAATCTGCGGTAAATCGGAGCTGTCTGTGATTTCTGCTCCAAAAACCATCCGTCTGTCTGCTTCTGCCTTTTCTTACAATCAAAAGACAAGAACTCCTTCTGTCATTGTAAAAGACAGCCAGAACAAAACCATTGCTTCCTCCAACTATACCACAGCTTATGCCAACGGCAGAAAAGCAGTGGGAAACTATACAGTAAAGCTTACCTTTAAGGGGCATTACTCCGGTGTTAAAATCTTATCTTTTTCCATTCTTCCAAGAGGTACTTCGATTACAAAATTAAAATCGGGGAAGAAAAAAATCACCGTAAAATGGAAAAAGCAAAGCTCACAAACCACAGGCTATCAGATTCAATCTTCTGTCAGCCGAAATTTTCAAAAATCTCTAAAATCCGTTTCGATTTCTAAGAGAACATGCGTTTCAAAAACGATTTCCCGTCTGAAAAACAGAAAAAAATACTACATAAGAATTCGCACCTTCAAGACGGTAAAAGCACAGGGAAAAACGATCAAACTTTATTCCAAATGGTCAAAACCCAAAGCTGTTAAGACCAAGAAATAACCCAATGAAAGGGGAAACATTATGAATCATTTAATTTTTAGTTTAAATGCTACGGTACCGGTATTTTTTATGATGCTGCTTGGATTTCTTTTTCGAAAAATCGGCTGGATTGATGAAATTTTTGCATCGAAAATGAATCAATTTGTATTTCTGGTACCTCTCCCTGTCCTTGTATTTGAAGATCTGGCGACGGTAAATTTTTCAAAAGTCTGGAATATCCGTTTTGTCCTGTTTTGTTTTGCCGTTACATTGGTCAGTATTCTGCTGTCCGCCCTATGTTCCTGTTTTCTCAAAGACCGTTCCGTCCGAGGCGAATTTATTCAGGCATCCTATCGAAGCAGTGCCGCCCTGCTTGGCATCGCGCTGATTGAAAATATCTACGGAACTGCCGGCATGGCGCCTTTGATGATTATTGGAAGCGTGCCGCTTTATAATATGATGGCAGTTCTTGTCCTGTCTTTTTTTCAGCCGGGACAAACCAGATTTGATCGCACCCTTTTAAAACAGACGGTCAAAGGAATTCTCACCAATCCTATTTTGATCGGAATTGCCGCAGGTCTGATATGGTCGGCTCTGCAGATCCCAATGCCGAATATCACGGGAAAGGTTGTCGCAAATATTGCAAATACAGCAACCCCGTTAGGGTTAATGGCTATGGGCGCCTCTTTCGATTTAAAAAAGGCCTTTCTGAAACGAAAGCCTGCTCTTGCTGCGTCTTTTCTAAAGCTCATCGGACTTTGCGCTCTGTTCCTCCCTGTGGCAGTATTGTTAGGCTTTCGGCACGATCAGCTCATCGCAATTCTAATTATGCTTGGCTCTGCCACAACGGTCAGCAGCTTTGTCATGGCAAAGAACATGGGACATGAGGGAACCCTCTCATCCAGTGTTGTCATGCTAACAACCATGTTCAGTGCCTTTACCTTAACTATTTGGCTTTCTATTTTAAAATATTTTTCGCTGATTTAGGTGTTATAATTTCATTGTAATCCTATAGTGATCCAGCCAATAATTTACCTGAAGCAAAAACGCAATCATCTGAGGACCAGCCATCAGCTGCCCATACCATGGTTTTCCGTAATCCTTCGGACTGTCAAGGAATCTAGTTAATTTTTCAAGATCAATCAGCTCTCTGATCGGTGCATTTTTATCTGCCATTACTTTTCGCAGTTCTCCTCCAAGAATCTTTTCATATGCAGGGTCATAAGTTTTTGGATAAGGACTCTTTTTCCGATATAAAACCTCATAAGGAAGATCCTCCCTTCCCGCCGCCCGCAGCAAACCTTTGACCGTTCCTCCCAGACACTTCATTTCCCACGGAACATTATAAAGATATTCTACAATCCGATGGTCTGCAAAAGGAACTCTTGCTTCCAGACCCGAATGCATGCTCGTGCGGTCCATCCGGTCAAGCAAGGTTACCATAAACCAACGAAGATTCAAATAAGAAATCTCTCTTCTTCTGGCTTCTGTCCGATCTTCTCCATATAAAGACGGAGTTTCATTGATCGTTTTTTCATATGCCGCTCTGGAATAGGCTTCCAAATCTACCTTTTTTAACACAGCGTCCTGCAGCAATGCTTTCCTCGGTTCCATATCCATAGACCATGGGAAATTATCCGCCTCAAAGCATTCCTTTTTATGAAACCACGGATATCCGCCAAAAATTTCATCTGCGCATTCTCCGGTTAGCGTTACTTTATTATAATTTACAACCTTGGAACAAAAATACAGCATGGATGACTCCACATCTGCCATACAAGGAAGATCTCTGGCATCCACTGCTTTGTATAAATAGGAAACCAGTTCTGTATTTCTACATTCTAAATAATGATGATTGGTTTTTGCAAACTCCACCATACGTTCTACCCAGGGGCGGTCTTCTGACGGCTGAAAAGCATTTGCTTGAAAATACTCATGATTTTTCCAGAAGTCAAAGGAAAATGTATTTAGCTGCTTCCCTTCTTTTTTCAGCTCCTTGGCACAAATTGCTGTGACAAGACTGCTGTCTACACCTCCAGATAAAAAAGTACTGATTGGTATGTCTGAAAGCATTTGCAGTTTTACGGCATCATGAATCAGCCAGGAGGTTTTCTCAATGGTATCCTCAACTGAATCTTTATGTTCCTTGGCCTCCAGCTTCCAATAACTGTGATCTTTCACGCCCTCCTTGTCTATTTCCAGAAAATGTCCGGGCAGTACTTCCAAAATTCCCTGAAAAACGCCTTTTCCATAAGACTTTGCCGGTCCCAATCCGAAAATTTCACCAATTCCCTCTCTGTCAATCACCGGCTCCACTCCCGGATAGCAAAACAACCCTTTCATCTCAGAGGAAAAAACAAGAGTATTTCCAAGTTTTGTATAAAACAAAGGTTTTACTCCCAGACGATCCCGAATTAAAAACAGCTTGCCTAAGGTTCCGTCCCAAATTGCAATGGAAAAAATTCCGTTTAATTGCTCTGTAAAGGAAATCCCATAGCGCATATATCCAACCAAAACCACTTCCGTATCACTGTCTGTTTGAAATTTTGCCCCCTTCTTTTGAAGTTTTTCCTTCAGCAATTTCATATTGTAAATCTCTCCGTTCAGCAAAATCGCACATTCTCCATGATCTTTCTGACGGATCATAGGCTGATGTCCCTTTTTAAGATCCAAAATCGACAGTCTGACATGCCCCAAACCGCAGCGATTTTCTAAATAGACTCCTTCATCGTCGGGTCCCCGGTGTTTTTGAACCTGATTCATTTGCTCCAACACCATTTCCCAATTCTCTCTTGATTTCCCATATGGACCATCTGTATTGACAAACCCTGCAATTCCACACATACAACATTCCTCTCATTCTGCTTGATTCCAAATTATAGGCTGATATTGTTTTCCTTCCAACGCCTTTAAAATGACAGGAATCAGCAACTCCATATGTGCCACCATGGAGTTTGGCTTTTTCTCCGGATCATCCTGCCCAAAAGGCACAAAATAAATATATTTATGATTGAAAAGATGCCCAATATTTTTTAAATTCATACCCAGCGCATCATTTGTTGAGAGTGCAATTATCACCGGCTTTTGATTTCTAAGCTGCGCCTTTGCCGCCATCAAAACCGGAGTATCCGTAATTCCGCCGGAAAGCTTTGCCATCGTATTTCCCGTACAGGGCAGCAGCACCAAGGCATCCAGACAGCCCGTCGGTCCAATAACTTCGGCAGCCTCAATGGTTGTCATCGGTTCATGTCCCGTCATTTCTTCTGCTCTTTTTAAGAAATCCTCCGCTCTTCCGAATCGGCTGTTTATGGTCTGCGCAGCGTCAGAAAAAACCGTATGCACCGCAGCTCCCTCCTCGATCAGTCGTTCCATCTGCACAAAAGCTTTCTCAAAGGTACAAAAAGATCCTGTCAGTCCAACGCCGATTCGTTTATTTTCCAACTGCATTTTGACCCCTCCCTTTTAACTCCAATACTTTCTTTGCCAATCGGATTCCCGAAGATTTGGGCGCATAAATTCCCGGAAGGCTGGGACATAAATAAGCACAGATTTTTAGCTCCTTTGCCGCCTTCCAATCGACACCTCCGGGGGCAGATGCAATATCCACAATGCAGGCCTCCTTCGACACTCTTTTCAACAAATCCTCTTTTAATATCACAGCCGGAACTGTATTGAAAATATAATCAAACTGCGGAATCTGTCTTGAAAGCGCTTTAAAATCCATAAGATCAAATCCATCGGCCTCGCCCTGACTTCTTGCCGCTTCTTTTCTGGCACAAATGGAAACTTTTGTATTTAGCCCCTTCAATTTCGATGCCAGAACTCTGGCGCATCTTCCGTATCCCAAAACCAGACATCGGCTTCCATGCAGGTTTACCGGTTTTAATTCCATGGCTTTTACAATGGCTCCTTCTGCCGTGGCAATGGCATTATAAATCGCCACATCATCCATTTCCATAAAATCATAAAGTAAAATTCCCTTTTCATAACATATTTTTTGAATTTCTTCTGAAATACATCCCCCAAAAAGACTTTGGCCACCGGTCAGTACTTCCAGCAATTCCTTCACTTCCATGGAACTCTTTTTCTGCTTGGACACAATCTTTTCCCCATCTTTTGAAAAAACAACAGGCCCAATGACACAATTTGCCGATGTGACTGCGTCCAAAAGTGACTCTGCTGTTTTGCATTCCTGTTCCAAATCCTGTTCTTCCGTGCCATATACAATGACCCGGTATCTTCGGTTTTTTAAATAATTTGCTAAATATACCTGACGGCGGTCTCCGCCAATCACTGCAAAATCATACATCGCAGAATGATTTCCTCTCATCCATTCTTTTCATAGTATATGTTCTTTTATTGAAATGGTTCTTTTCCTCTTCTATAAAAACAGCAAATGTCCTGCAGTATTTAATATTCCGGCCAGAATCATAACAAAGATCGGATTTTTCCGTCTCTTTATCAAAAAATACAGACAAATCAAAAAAATCCCCGCCTGTCCCACATAAAAATTATCCCAGGAGAGCGCTTTCCCGCCAAACAGTGTCTGGATCAGAATGGTAACGCCTGATACAGCAATCAGTGCAATCACCGCCGGGCGCAGTGTATTTAAAACCTTTTGTAGTCCTTCCATCTGACGATACCGCAGATAAAACCAAGCGATCACCGTTACAATCACACAGGATGGGAACACACATCCTGCCGTCGCAGCCGCAGCTCCCATCGGTCCTGCAATTTTAATTCCCACAAAGGTCGCAGCGTTAATTGCAATGGGTCCCGGCGTCATCTGCGATATAGTTATAAGATCCGTAAATTCTGCCATGGAAATCCAGTGATGCAGCTCGACGACTTGATGCTGAATCATCGGCATAGCCGCATATCCGCCTCCAAAGCTTAACAGGCCAATTTGAAAAAAGCAAAAAAACAGACGAAGAAAAATCATGATCTTTTATCCCCCCTACTCAAAATCCAATACTTTATCAAGCCGGCTCCGATACAAAACAAAATAATATAAATTACATTGACTCCAAACCACGCATTGGCTAAAAAAGCTCCCAGAAAAATTCCAATGGATTCTGCTTTGTTTTCTTTTTCCATCAAAGCTCCTGTCATTTCAAATACAACTGAAGCAATGACTGCTGCGACTCCCGACTGCATTCCGGAAAGCATCCATGATATAATAGAATTTTGTCGAAATAAATCGTAACATACCGAAATCACCGAAATGATCAAAAAAGGAGGCAAAATCGCCGCAAAAACACAAAGCAGAACTCCGGAAATTCCGGCAAGTTTATATCCGACGACAATGGCTCCGTTGACCGCGATGGCCCCCGGTGACGACTGGGCAATCGCCACCAGATCTAACATCTCCTCCTCTTCAATCCAATGATATTCGTTGACAAACTTCTTCTTCATCAGCGTTATAATCACATATCCCCCGCCAAACGTAAATGCGCTTAAATAAAACGTAGCCAAAAACAATTGGACAAACACAGATTTTTTTGCCTGATCTTTTGAATTCTTCATTCATCTCCCCCTCTTTTCCATCTGCCTCTTACTGAGGAGCAAACTGACTGTTAAAAAGTTCTGCATAAGCGCCGTTCTTTTCCAGCAATTGCTCATGAGTTCCCTGCTCTATAATCTGCCCATTCTCCATAACCAAAATCACATCGGCATTCCGTATCGTAGACAAACGATGCGCGACCACAAAACTGGTTCTTCCCATCATCATTGTCTCAAATGCCTTTTGAATACGAATTTCCGTCATCGTATCAATCGAAGAAGTCGCCTCGTCTAAAATCAGCATCGGAGGCAGACTCAGCATAATTCTTGCAATACAAAGCAGCTGTTTTTGCCCCTGTGACAGATTTCCGCCGCCCTCTGCAATCATTGTATCATACCCCTCCGGCATCCTGGAAATAAATCCATGGGCATTTGCCTCCTTTGCCGCCTGAATCACTTCTTCTTCTGAAGCATCTGGTTTTCCATAGCAAATATTTTCCCGAATGGTCGCTGCTTTCAGCCACGTTTCCTGAAGAACCATACCATAACTTGATCTTAAGCTTTGCCTTGTTACATCCCGGATATCCAAATCCTCCACTTTAATGACTCCTCCGCTGACATCATAAAACCGCATCAAAAGGTTAATCAACGTCGTTTTTCCGCATCCGGTAGGACCGACAATCGCAATTCTCTGTCCCGGTTTTACATGAAGCTGAAAATCTTTCATTAGCGGAACCTCCGGAACATACGAAAAGTCTACGTGTTCCAAGTCCACCTTTCCCTCTACCTGGGATAACACCTTTGCATCCGGCGGCTCAGGTTCCATCATCTCTTCATCCAGAAATTCAAAAACCCTCGCTGCAGATGCCAACGAGTTCTGAAACTCAGTAATGACACCGGTAATTTCATGAAAAGGTTTTGTATACTGATTCGTGTAGCTTAAAAAGCTGGACAGCTGTCCTACAGAAATTCTGCCCAAAATCACCGAAACGCATCCGGCAATTGCCACTCCGGCATAAATTCCTGAATACATAAATCTCGTAGCCGGATTGGTTATAGAAGAGTAAAAGGTCGCTCGAAGAGAATAATCTGACAGCTCCCGATTGATCCGGTCAAACTCCTGTTGAACCGCCTCCTGCCGATCAAACGCTTTGACAACTTTGATTCCACCAAGCATGTCGTTTACAAATCCGGTTAACTGCCCTCTGACAAATGATTGTTTCTGAAACATCGAAAAACTTCTTTTTGAAATAAATGAGGCTATTAAAAAAGAAAGCGGACTTAAAACCACAACGACCAGCGTAATCCAGACATTGATCCCCAGCATAAAACAGATAGTTCCCGCAATGGTTGCCACTCCGGTAAACAACTGGGTAAACCCCAACAGCAGACCATCGGTAAACTGTTCAATATCTGTAACAATTCTGCTGATCAGATCTCCCGAAGAGTGGCGGTCTATATAAGAAAGCGGAAGCTTATGAAGATGATCAAACGCCTGTATTCTCAGATCTTTTCCGATCTTATAGGTAATTTTATTATTTACATGATTCATCAGCCACTGACAAACTGCCGTTATCATCACACAGCCAAGCATCTTTTTTATCACAGTAAACAGACCGATAAAATCTACTCTTCCTCTAGACACCATCAAATCTACACCCCTTCCGATCAGAATAGGAACATAGAGAGTAAGACCAACGGTAAGCAACGCCAGCAGAAGCGATACCACAATCCATAAACGGTAAGATTTGATATAATGAAAAATCCTTCGCAGTGTTTTTTTCTTCCTACTTTTCATAGGCATCCTCCTCTCCTGACATTTGAGACGCACAGATTTCCTGATAAACCGGATTGCTTTTCAGCAATGTTTTATGATTTCCGATTCCCACCACAGCACCATCATCCAATACCAGAATTTGATCTGCGTTCTTTATTGTTGAAATCCTCTGCGAGACAAGAAATACTGTCATATTCTCTGTTGTTTCTTTGATTGCTTTCCGAAGCTTCGCGTCGGTTGCAAAATCCAGCGCAGAAGCACTGTCATCCAAAATCAAAATTTCAGGTTTTCGGACCAGAGCTCTCGCAATGGTCAGCCGCTGTTTTTGACCTCCTGACAAGTTTCCTCCATTTTGCTCAATTTTGAAATCCAATCCTTCTTTTCTGGCATCTACAAACTCTTTTGCCTGCGCAATTTCCAAGGCATCATAAATTTCATTATCGCGGGCGTCATCCTTTCCCCACTTCATATTTTCTCTTAATGTTCCCTGAAACAGCATCGCCTTTTGGGGAACCATTCCTACTTTTTTCCGAACAAATTCCGGTTTGAGCTCTCTTAAATCTTTCCCATACAATAGAATTCTTCCCCCGGAAACATCATAAAATCTGGGAATTAACTGTACAAGCGTGGATTTCCCTGATCCTGTTCCTCCAATGATTCCCACAGTTTCTCCTTCCATCACCTGAAAATCAAAAGGCTTTAACGTATCTGTTGCAGAACCTTCATATGCAAATCTGACATGCTCAAATGTAAGAACCGGCGTTCCCTGCCGGTGAGAAACCTCACAGCTTCCCATCTCCTTCATGGAGGCGGCAGCACCGAACACCTGATCTACCCGTCTCAAACTCGCCAAAGCCCTGGAAAGCAAAATCAAAAGATTTGCCAGCTTTACCAATTCCACCAAAATCTGAGACATATAATTAATTAACGCAATGATCTGTCCCTGTGATAAATCTCCCGCGTCCACCTGATGACCTCCCGACCAGAGAATCGCAATCATTCCAAGATTAACTGTCACATAGGTGATGGGATTTAAAAGCGCAGAAATTTTTCCCACAAACATTTGTTTCTCATAAAGCCGTTTGCTTTCCCCACGAAAAGACTCCTGCTCATAGGATTCTCGATGAAACGCGCGAATCACACGGATTCCCAGAAGATTCTCCCTTGTTGATTTCAAAACCTGATCCATTTGCTTTTGTACCCGCTGATACATTGGCATTGTAATCCACAGAATCAGAGCCACAACCATGGCAAGAGCGAAAATTGTAATGACAAAAGAAACAGCAGCTCTGCGGTCTACCACAAATGCCATGACCATCGCGCCCAATACCACAAACGGAGAACGCAAAAACAGGCGCAAGAACATATTAACCCCATTCTGCACCTGATATATATCACCCGTCATTCGATTCATTAAGGTAGAGGTTCCCAGTCGGTCAATTTCCTGATAATCGAAGGTATGAATATGCGCAAATAAATCACTTCGCATTGCCATTCCCGTCGATACCGCAGATTTTGCCGCAAAATACTGCGCCGTAATTGAAAACCCAAAACCAATTACGCCAAGCAAAATCAACAGACCTCCCATATTCAGCAGGCAGCCGATGTTTTTTTCATAAATTCCCACATCAATCATCTTTGCTACCACCAATGGAACAAATAATTCAAAACACGCTTCCAGCATCTTAAACAATGGCGCTAAAATCGTTACCACCGGATGCTTTTTTAAATATCCCAGCAAACGCTCCATTTTTCTCTCCTTCTCCTTCATTGCTTTCTTATACTTTTTCATCAAGTATAACATAATAGGATTTTGGATACAAATCCTGCCTTTTCCATTGACTCGAACAGATGTTTGTGATACAATATCTGCAAACATACATTCGGAGGCCGTACGATGGAAATTACATCCAGAGAGCTATCACTCAATGAAAAATTAAATATTTTAGCCGATGCTGCAAAATATGATGTTGCCTGCACTTCCAGTGGCTCCAGCCGCCGTGGAAAAAAAGGATATCTTGGTAATACAGAGGCTGCCGGAATCTGCCACAGCTTTTCTTCCGACGGACGGTGTGTTTCGCTTTTAAAAATTCTTCTAAGCAATGAGTGCATTTACGACTGCAAATACTGTTTAAACCGCTCCAGCAACGACAGAATCCGCACCACTTTTCTGCCGGAAGAGATCTGTACTCTGGTCGTTGAATTTTACCGAAGAAATTATATCGAAGGATTATTTCTAAGCTCCGGTATTGTAAAAAGTCCCTTGTATACAATGGAGCTTATGTACCAGACCGTTTATCTCCTTCGTACTAAATATCATTTTAACGGCTATATTCATGTCAAAGCGATCCCCGGAGCTCCCGATGAATTAATTGAAAATATGGGATATCTTGCTGATCGTATGAGTGTCAATCTGGAACTTTCGACCGTTGGCGGACTGAAAAAAATGGCTCCGCATAAAAATCCCAAAGCTTTAGTAAAACCGATTCGTCAAATACAAAACGGAATTATCGGGCACCGCCTTGCCATAGGAAAAGATCCTAAAATGGAGCGCTCCAACAGCAGTCGTTATCTTCATCACACCATTTTTAAACATAACCCCTACCGTCTGGAATCCTCTGCTTCCCATCAATATTTTCCTTCCGCCGCCGGAAAACCTGCTCCTTTCGTTCCTGCCGGTCAGAGCACCCAAATGATCATCGGAGCAACTGCCGAAAATGATTTACAGCTTCTCTCTACCACCCAAAAGCTCTATCAGCAGTATGACTTGAAACGTGTTTTTTTCTCTGCCTACGTTCCTCTCAATGATGACGCTGCTCTTCCTCCAATCGGAACGCCTCCTCCTCTTTTGAGGGAACACCGCCTCTATCAGGCAGACTGGCTGCTGCGTTTTTATGGTTTTCATGCTGAAGAATTATTGAGTGCTGACCGTCCAAACTTTAATATTCTGCTGGACCCCAAGTGCGACTGGGCTCTGCGCCATCTGGAGCAATTTCCTGTGGAGATTAACCGCGCTCCTTACGACACTCTGCTTCGAGTTCCGGGAATTGGCGTAAAATCTGCATATCGAATCATCAAAGCCCGAAGGCAGGGAGTTTTAAATTTTGATCATCTGAAAAAAATGGGCGTTGTATTAAAACGCGCCAAATATTTTATTACATGCAGCGGAAAGATGATGTATCGAATCCCCATCGAGGAAAATTTTATTACCCGGCAGTTGATCGGTGAAGACTCCCGACAAAACTGGGAAATTGATCATCCTCAAACCTACCGTCAACTTTCGCTTTTTGATGATTTCCATTTTGCATCGGACGCAACAGAAGAAGACTCTCAAAAATCTATTTTTGGACAACTATAACAGGAAGGAGTTCCATCTATGACCACTATTTTTACCTGCCAGGATCATTTTGATGCTATGATGACGTGTATCTACGATGCATGAGCATCCCGTCTGGGGCATTCCAATGTGCGGCTTAAAACAGAAGCCATTGGAAATTTGGAACTTTTCTGCGAATACCGCCATGTCCATGCAGATTCCGAAAAAACTGCCAGCGTTGTACGCTCCATCCAACAAAAGATTTCTTTTCGTGCTTATCAAATGATTTATCGCGCAGCCATGTCCGATCAGGAAGACAAGCTGGATTCCATTTATCGCTTTCTTATCGCTGGATTCCATTATGGTCCCCGTGTCATTGATTTTCTGCAGGAGCCCGTTGTTATGAGAATTTTTGAGCTCAATCGAACCGTTGGAAATGAAGCCCACTATCATAATGAATTTCTTCGATTTTCCAACATTCGGAAAAATATTCTTATCAGTCATATTGAGCCGAAAAGCAATGTTCTGACTCTTATAGCCCCCCATTTCGCAGACCGGCTTCCCTCTGAAAACTGGATCATTGTTGATGACAAAAGAAACACTGCCATCGTACATCCAATGAATCAGGACTATTATTTGACCTCTCTTTCTGAAAAAGAAATAGACCAGCTGTCCGAAAAAACAGATGATCCATTTATAGAGCTTTGGAAGGGCTTCTTTGATCATATTGGTATCAAAGAGCGAAAAAATCTCCGCTGTCAGCGAAACATGCTCCCTCTTTGGTATCGGAAACACATGCCGGAATTTCACTGATCTTATGAAACCTCTCGTGTCCAAAATTCAATTGCTTCTTTTAAAAACTGCGCGCAGCCCTCTACATTTTTATCATAATATTTTTTAAAACGCTCATCCATAACATATAGCTGCGCCAGCCCTTTATGTGCTTTTGATGAATAAGAATTCCAAGTCATTTGAAGCCATTGCCGATGAAGATCCACCATGTGTTTTGCAGTTTCACTATCAGGCAGTTTCTTGTTCTTTACTGCTTTTTCCAAACAGTTTTTTATTTCATATTCCAATATCTGAAACTTCTGATACTCTTCTTTGGTCATATGCAGTATCTTATGATTCGATGCATTCACTGCTTCATCACCATAACTTTCTCGGATTTCTTCTCCGTAGTCCTGCTCATTTTGTTCTACCAAATTCTTCTTAAACGCTTGAAACTTTTCCATATCACTCATGCTTACTTCTCCCTTCATTGACGCAATCGTCTGTTTTACAGTATCAATCATCCGGGAAATTCTTTTTTTCTCTTCTTCCAGCTGCTCCAAATGTTCTTCCATCGCCAGAAGTTTATTAAAATCCTGATTATAAATAATTTCTGAGATTTGCGAGAGCTCGAAACCTCTTTCTTTATAAAATAAAATCTGCTGAAGCAAATTAATTTCTTTGGAACCATAATAACGATATCCCGCTTCATTGGTTCGCTTGGGATGCAGCAAGCCAATTTGATCATAATACCTTATAGCCCGTGCACTGACTCCTGTTAATTCTGATAACTGACGAATACTGTATTCCATCATATTTCCCTCCTGATTTTTTATGCTGTAATCAGACAATATCAGTTGACGCTACGTCAAAGTCAAGGATTTTTATTCGATATTTTCGTTTTCTAATAAATATTTTAAAAATCCCTCACATCCCTCTTTTACATCTCGGTATGTTGCATCAAAGTCTCCTGTATACCACGGATCAGAAATATCTCTTGGACACTGAGAATAATCTAATAATAAATGAATTTTCTGTTCCGGATCATTTCCCACAATCCGCTTCATATTCCGGAGATTGAGATGATCCATGCCTATCAAATAGTCATATTCTTCGTAATCCTGTCTTGTCATTTGTACTGCACGATGTTTTAGTACAGGAATTCCTGTTTCTCTCATTTTCTGCACCGTTCCATGGTGCGGAGGATTTCCCAGCTCCTCTCTGCTGGTAGCCGCCGAATTAATATAAAATTCATTTTGCAGGCCTTTTTTGTTAACCAAATCCTGAAAAACAAACTGAGCCATTGTCGAACGGCAGATATTGCCGTGGCAAATGAATAGTATTTTTATCATGTTCTTATATCTCCTTAAATCGTCGTATTTCCCTGTATTTAAAGGCTTTTTACAACTTTCATTTTTCTTGTAGTTTCTGTATCTTCTTATAAATTCTCATGTTTTGGCAGCCAAAAGTTGTAAAATAAGTTGTAAAACCACCCTTATTTTACAACTTTACAACTAGCTAAGAAAAGGTTCACTGAACCTTTTCACGCATGCTTGGCAACCGATTGCAGACTTCTTTCATCTCTTTTTGAATATCGTCAAAGTCCAAGTGCGTGTATGTATTCAGCGTAACTCCTATATCTGAATGTCCCATAATCTTCTGTAATGTCTTAGGGTTCATTCCCGACTTTGCCATATTAGAACAAAAGGTATGTCGGCAAACATGAGGTGTGATTTTAGGTAATTCCTGTTTATATATTTTATTATACTTCTCACAAATATGCTGAAAATATTTCTCCCAATGCAGAGCAACCATAGGCATATCATTTTTATCTAAATACAGGAAACCGCTTTTACCGTCTATCATAGGTTCTGATTTTGGTTTTTTACGATTTTGAATAATCTTGCGAAAACACGCCTTTACATCATCAGTCATAGGCACAAGTCTTGTACCGCTGTCCGTCTTTGTGTCCTCTATAATATATTCCATATTACGCTTGCGTTGCAACTGATGATTGACATTGATAACACCTTTCTCTAAATCAATATCAGAAATCGTCAATCCAACAAATTCAGAAATACGAAGCCCCGTCTTAAATAGAATGTAAATTCCCTCATAATACTTACAAAAGTGTTTGTCCTGCTTTACAAATTCAAGAAACGCTCTCTCCTGCTTTCTTGTAATAGCTTCTCTTGTTACGCTGTCATTGACAACCACCGTTGCAAGCTGAAATTCAAAAGGGTTCTTTCGTATCAAATCATCATCAACAGCCATTTGAACCGTCCCCGCTAGCATAGACACCCAAAACGAAAGGATTCTATCCAGTTCTTAGTTT
>CAJMHU010000037.1 GCA_905213305.1 uncultured Anaerostipes sp. | reverse complement strand
TGAAAAGTTAATGACACTTTTGTTCCCTCATCCCCTTTGATTTTTTTAACCACTTCATCCAGGCTCTCTGTATTTTTCACTTTATGGTGATCCACCTGAGTTAAAATATCTCCTTTTTTTATTCCCGTCCCGGCTGCCGGGCTTCCCTTTATGGTTTTCACAGCGGTAATCACGCCGGTCTTGGTATTCTGCGTCAAAGAAATTCCAACGCCGTAATACACTCCGCTGGTAGATTCCTCCAGTTCCGCAAAATCTTCTTCTGAATAATAAGCAGAATACGGATCCCCAAGACCCGCAACCAATCCCCGATAAGTATCCTTTTCCAATTCTTCCTGATCTACAGATCCTTTATAATATTGGTCAATGATCTGCTCAATGCGAGTCACTTTGCGCGCTATAAAAAAAGAATCATCTGAAAATCCATATGCCCGGAATAAGAAAAAGCCCTCCACAAGACATATCACAGCTAAACTTCCAACTAGTATTTTTGAAAACTTCTTCATGCTAAAATTCCTCCCGGTCTGTCATTTATAAATAGTTCATTGGATTGACATAGCTTCCGTTTTTCTTTATCACAAAATGAAGATGCGCTCCGCTTACCATACCGGTAGCTCCCGACTTTGCGATGGTCTGCCCCTTGCTGACTTTTGCCCCCGAAGATACCAGAAGTCTGGAACAATGCAGATACATGGTTTCCATCCCATTGCCATGCTTGATTTTTATGTAATTCCCATTGTAGGAATTATAATCTGCTACAGTAACCCTACCTCCGTCCGCGGCAACAATGGATGTTCCTGTGGAACACGGAATATCAATCCCCGCGTGAAGTTTCCTCTCCCCGGTCACCGGATGTATTCGATATCCATATCCTGACGAGATACTATGCAGTGACGGAACCGGCCACGTAAAGCTCCCTGTTCCCGAAGAACTGGAATGACCTCCACCGGAAGATGTTCCCTGATCTGCAGAGGAAGCAGAATCCCCGGAAGAAGAATCTTGTGCCGATGCATCATCCATTTCTTCCTGACGGCGCTCTTGGGCTTCATATTGTGCCAACAATGCTTTATTTGAAGCTAATTTCCTTTGATATTCAGCCATCTTCTGTTTCTTTACCTGCACTGCCTGATCCAGTTTCTCTTTTTCGCCCTTTGCATCCTCCGTTAGTTTGGCAATACTTGTATATTCTTTTTTGAGGTTCTTCTTTTCTGCCTGAATCTTATTCTCTGTTTTCTGCAATTTTGCAAACATGTTACTATCATATTTGGAGATTTTTGATACATACTCTGCTCTTGTGAGAAATTCCTGAAAATTTTTTGCCTCAAAAACGGCTTCCAAATAGACCATATTTCCGTTCTCATATAGAAATTTTATTCTTTTGCTCATGATCTTGTATTGTTTCTGCTTGGAATCTTTTGCTTCCCGAAGCTCTTCTTTTGTTTTGTTCAGTTCCTTTTGAACAGAAGATAATTCCGTCTTATATTTCTCATAAGTCTCATTTCGTTTTTGCATTTTTTCATCCAGCTCTTTGACCTCATTCGCCATTTTTTGTGTAATGCTTGCCAATTCTTTATTTTCTTCCTTCACCTTCTGCTTTTGATTCTTTGCAAAAACTGTTCCGAAAAAGCTCAGATTTCCCACCGCTGCGATTGTCAGAATACAAACAACTGCTGCAAAATGTCTCTTCTTCATGGTACCCCTTTCTATACGTTTAAATACTTCCTGATTGTAATTGAGCTTCCCAGTAATCCGATTACCAGTCCTACAAGCAAAGATAACGGAAGCAAATACATCACAATTTCATGAATCGGTACAAATTTCATAAACACTGTCACCACATGGAACTTATCATTCAGCCAGGTGATGATACTCTCATACCCTGCACAAATAACGCCGACAGGAATTACAGATCCCAAAATTCCAATCAAAATACCTTCCGCGCGGAACGGAGCTTTTACAAAACCATTGGAGGCTCCAATCAATTTCATAATTGCAATTTCTTCTTCCCGCACAGCTACCCCCACGGATACGGTGTTGCTGACAAGGAAAATGGAAACCCCCATTAAAATAAGAATAATCGCTGCTGCAAGGTAAGTTCCCATTACATTCATCTTCGTCATCCCCTCAGCAGCCCCTTCTGAATAGCGCACTTTGCGGACTCCGTCAATTTTCTCAAGCTGACCTGTTACCTCTTTATATGATTTGACTTCTTTTAATGTAATTTCATAAGAATCGGATTCCCCCAAAGGATTTTTTCCCTCAAACCCTTCCAACAGTTCTTCGTTTCCTTGAAATACATCCTTTCTGTAAGTATCCCACGCCTCCTCCGCCGTCACATAACGCATCGTGGCAATATCTTCTTTCTCTCTTATCTCTTTCCCGATCTCTTCTTTCCGCTCTTTTGAAATTCCTTCCTCAAAAAAAACGGAAATTCCCACCGACCGCTCCATCTGTCTCACTGTGGAACGGACATTCAGAATCACCGATAAAAAAACACCAAGCAAAAAGACACAGGCAATAATGGTTCCCAGTGATGCCAGAGAAAACATCTTATTTCTGAAAATATTTTTTGCTCCTTCTCGGACTCCATATACAAATCTTCTAAATATCATAAGACCCCCTTATCTCGTCCTGCTCAATATGTCCGTCGTCCAGCAGCACCACGCGTTTTCCCATCTCATTGACCAATTCACGGTTATGAGTGACCACAAGTACTGTAGTTCCGCTTTTATTAATATCCGAGAGCAAATTCATAATCTCCCTGGCTGTGACCGGATCTAAATTTCCGGTAGGCTCATCTGCCAGCAGCAGCACTGGATGATTTACCAGAGCCCTGGCAATTGCCACCCTTTGCTGCTCCCCTCCGGACAACTCACTGGGCAGTGCGTTCACGCGGTCTTTTAGCCCCACAAGCTCCAGCATCTCCATCACCTGACGTTTCATATGACGTTTCGGCGCCTCAACAACCTTTTGTGCAAACGCAACATTCTCAAAGATTGTGCGATCCTTCAGCAGACGAAAATCCTGAAATACCATTCCCATCTGACGCCGGAATTTTGGAAGCTTTCTCTGCTTTAAATTTCTGTAATTTTGTCCATTGACAACAATTTCTCCACTGGTAGGCTCCAGCTCCTTCTGAAGAAGCTTCATTAACGTTGTCTTCCCGGAACCGCTTTTTCCCACAATAAAGACAAACTCTCCCTTCTCAATTTGCAGAGAAATCTGATCAAGTCCGACATTTCCTTTTTTGTATTCTTTTGTTACGTTATTTAATGTAATCATAACCTCAATCCATTGTATCCATATGTTTCATATATTTTACTACCATCAATGCAATTTTAAAAGCAATTGCATCTTCAAAATTCCGAAGATCTAAATTTGTATTTTTTTGAATTTTATCCAGACGGTAAACCAGTGTGTTTCGATGAATAAATAATTGTCTGGAAGTTTCGGAGACATTTAAATTATTTTCAAAAAACTTATCAATGGTCGCCAAGGTTTCCGCATCAATGGAATCCGGCGAGTAATCTCCAAAAACTTCCCGAATAAACATTTTACATAATGGAAGAGGCAGCTGATAAATCAGTCTTCCGATCCCCAACTGATTGTAAGCAATTACCGTCGCTTCCTCATAAAATATTTTGCTGACATCCAAGGCAATCTGGGCTTCTTTATAAGATCTTGAGACATCCTTAATCGTCTCGGCAACATTCCCTATGGCAATCTTGACATCTTTAATTCCATATTCTTTTAACCCTTTTTGAATCTCTTTTGCATGAAGAATAAACTGAATTTGTGTATCTTCAGGCAAAACCGGCGTTACAAAAACAATGCTTTTTTCATCGACAGCCGTTATAAAGTCGGATTCTTGCGTCGTCTCAACTTCCCGCATTGCTTCCAAAAGATTCTGCTCTTTTTCATACGCCGCCTGAATTAAAAAAGCGACTCTTCGCTGTTCCGCTTCTATATGTAACTTTTTGGAACGATTATAGATATCCACCAAAAGCAGATTATCCCGCAGCAAATTTTTTACAAAATTTTCCTTATCCAAACGTTCCTTATATGCAGTTAAAAGATTTTGAATCTGCATCACTGCCAGCTTTCCAATGGTAAATGCATTCTCACTCATCCCACTTACCAGCAAAATATATTCCAATCTCTGCTCATCAAAAATCTTAAAATACTGAAATCCATCAACAACCTGGCTTTCTGCCATAGAATCCGCAAACTCCTGTGCATGTTCTGACAGATCTTCCAGATCTTCCATTGTTGTTACTACGACATGACCGGATAAATCTAAAATACAAAGATCGATTCCCGTCACATCTTTCATTCCACTAATTGTCTCCTGTAAAATCTGATTTGAAATCATTCTCCATCAACCTTTCGTATACACCGTTCAATCCTTTCTTATACTATACAGCATTTTCACCAAAATAAAAAGAAAAATTTAGCTATTTTTACACATCATTGTGGAAACTCCACAAAACCTTCCCCAATTGTCTCCCTTGCATCGGATATAATGACAAAAGCGTTTGGATCATATTTTCGGACAATTTCCTTTATTTCAGAGATTTCTTTCTTTGAAACAATGCACAAAAGCATCGGCATCTGTTTCTTATGATAAGCCCCCTCTGATAAAATTTTTGTCACACCTCTTCCTTGATGATAGAGAATCTCTTGGGAGATTTTTTCCTGCTGCTTGCTGATAATCAGTACCATTTTTGAAATTCCCGGCCCCTCTGCTGCCACATCGGTAATCTTTGTGATGCCATAAATACAGAGCAGCGCATAACAAACCTTCTCGATTCCAAAAACAAAAATTCCCGCAAACACAATGATTCCATCCAAAATTCCCAACAGCACTGCGATGCTGACATGAGGAAACTGAATTTTCAGCAGAGTTGCCAGCAAATCGGTCCCGCCTGTAGAACTGCCATCCTTCAATATAATTCCCAAGCCGATTCCCATGAGCAGACTTCCCAAAATTAAATTCACATAAAAATCTTTTGGAAAAAAAGAAAATCTGGGCAGGATTCCCAAAAACAGAGAGAGCGCCGCTGCCCCAAAAAGTGTGTTCCAAAAAAACATTTTTTTCTTATAGTAATAAGCGCCAAAAAAAACCGGAACATTCAGTACTGCATTTGTCACCCACAGAGGGATCTGAAACATCTCCCATAGGATAATGCCCAATCCGCTGAATCCCCCGGTGACAATTCCCAAGGGCATAAAAACCGTGTTGGTGGCAGCCGCCATACAAAATGTTCCGATTGCAATTTTTACATAATGCCTCATGATACACTCTCCCATACTTCTTTTTCTATTAGTATGGAAAAGTTTTCAGCTTTTATTCTATCCTAAAACCACTTTCTGTTTACAATTCATCCTCTGTTCCGATAATAATACAAATCTGTGCACCACTATCCACCGTTCCAACTTCATAAACCGGATTTTTAAAATAGTTTTTCAGATCCTGACCCATTCCTTTTTCTGCAATGATAATTTTTGTTTGAGTCAAAGTCCCCTGGCGGTTGGTTTTAATGGATCCAACCGTATAACCGTCGCTGGCAAGCTTGTCTCTCCATTGCCCGGCAAGTCCTGAAATTTTTGTAGAATTCTGAATCTCAATAGAAATTTCCTTGGAAGAATTTTTCTCTGCAGTCTCTGTACTTTCTTCTGTAGTATTCAGAGCAGAATCCAGATCGCCTTCTTCTGATAAAATCTCATCAAAAACTCGCTTCGCCTCTGCAGCATCTAAATGGAAGTTTCTGTCACTTTCTATTCCGTCCAGAACTTTAAAATTCAAATCATCTTTCTTTATTCCATGCATTCGTTTTAAGTAGGAGGATATGTCCTCATATTTTGTATTTGAACTTGCAGCCTCATAATAATCTTTTACGAAATCTCGGTAATCTGACAAAGGTTTAGAGTCTGCTTCTGCCGCAAGAGCGACACACACCTCACCAATCATCTCCGCCTGATCATTCTTATCTTCAAACATTTGCGTATCATTTAAAATCGCATAAACTGCATTGCCATTTAAGACATTCTCTCCTGTTTCCAAAGTAATGCTTTGATCGGTAGCATCTGTATAAGAAACATCCTGAGAGAAATCTACCTGAACATCTCCAATATCATTTACTAATTTTACAAATTTGTCCTGAGTAAACGTCTCATAGGAATTAATAGAAATTCCAAGAGTTTTTTCTACCTGCTCCTTGATCAGCTTTCCGTCTTTTTTCATGGACTTTACCACATCTGAAACTGTGGCAGTATCCACATTCGTTCCCAGAGCATCTTCCACAGCCTTTTTACCTTCCTCATTCAATGTCAGAACCAAATCGGATCTTAACGGCACAAAAATCATCTGCTGATTTTTATTATGGTAAATTCGGATTACAATGGAATTCCCCACTTGCACCATTCCCACATCAACCCGTTCTTTGCTCTCTTCTTTTAATTGCCTGGCAATTTGTGCTTTTTTATCTTTTTTTAACTTATTTGCAAAATAGGTTTTAAAGCCAAAAAAACTTGCAGATGCCCCGATGCCGGTCACCAGAACCACTGCAATCACTCTCGCAATTATGGCTTTCGCCCCTAATGTTTTCCTTTTATCGCTTGCCATATCCCTGCTCCTTCCCTTCATAGCTTTGTTCAGTATACCAAATTATTCGATTTATTTCAACATAGCCCTGTGTTATAATTGTATGTAAAACTGCTTAAGCTTTTCTTAAGTTTGAAATCTATGACGAAAAAAAAGAGGTATTTTTTATGAAAACTGTATTGATTACAGGCAGTTCCCGGGGGATTGGTCGAGAAACTGCCATTTTTTTTGCCAAACATCATTGGAATGTGATCATCCACGGATTCCGTCACACCGATCAGCTTTTCCAGCTGGAACAGGAACTGTCAGCAATGAATGTTTCTATCCTGTCTTTCTCAGGTGATATTGGCGATCCGCAATTTGTCCGAAAGATGATCGAAACTTCTATTGACACCTTTGGTTCCATCGACTGTCTGATTAACAATGCTGCCATCTCCATTACCGGTCTGTTTACCGACTCCACCACCGAGGATTGGGATCAAATCCTTCATACCAATCTTATCTCGGTGTTTGCGGCCTGCAGATATATCCTTCCATATATGATACAGAATCATGCCGGAAAAATTATCAATATTTCCTCCATTTGGGGCGCCCGCGGAGCTTCCTGTGAAACTTTGTATTCTGCCACAAAAGGGGCTGTCAATGCATTCACCAAGGCTTTGGCAAAAGAAGCTGCTCCCAGTAACGTACAAATTAATGCCGTTGCCTTTGGAATGATTGCTACAGAGATGAATCAGGAATTTAATGAGGAAGAAACAGCCATGATCCGGGAAGAAATCCCTGCAGACTATATTGCCAGCCCAAAAGAAGCTGCGCAGATGATTTATCATACTGCCACAGCTCCTTCCTATATGACCGGACAAATTCTTACCTGTTCCGGCGGCTGGTACATATAACCAATGGAACCCGTTCCTTCATTCCCATAAACTACATGTTTTTTCCCGTTCCAGAACGCATACTCAGCTGTATTCTTTTTTTCTTCTCATCAACACTTAACACCGTAACATCCACCACATCCCCGACGCTGACTACCTCCAGCGGATGTTTAATATAGCGCTCTGCCATCTGAGAAATATGAACCAATCCGTCTTGATGAACTCCAATATCAACAAAAGCACCAAAATCTATGACGTTGCGTACAGTTCCTTTTAACTTCATTCCCGGCTTCAAATCTTCCATTTCCAATACATCAGTTCTAAGAATTGGTTTTGGAAGATCTTCCCTTGGATCTCTTCCCGGCTTCTCAAGTTCTTTTACGATATCCCGCAAGGTCATCTCTCCGATGCCAAGTTCTTCAGAAAGCTGGCAGTAATCCGAAATTTTTTGATGAATTCCCCGGAATCCTTCTTTGGATAATCCTTCTTTAGAATAACCCAGCTTTTCTAAGAGACTGTCCGTCTCCTGATAGGTTTCCGGATGGACTGCTGTGGCATCCAACGGCTGATTTCCTCCAAATACCCGCAAAAATCCCGCGCACTGCTCAAATGCCTTTGGTCCAAGCTTCGGCACTTTTAAAAGTTCCTTACGATTTTGGAAGGAGCCATTTTCTTCCCGGTATTTCACAATATTTTTTGCCACGGCCTTAGAAATTCCGGAGACATACTCTAACAAAGATGCCGAAGCTGTGTTCAAATCTACGCCGACTCTGTTAACCGCTGCCTCCACAACGCCTCCCAAAACCTGCGCCAGTTGTTTTTGATTCATATCGTGCTGATATTGACCGACACCAATGGATTTTGGCTCAATTTTCACCAATTCTGCCAAAGGATCCTGCACCCGCCTAGCAATCGAAGCCGAACTTCTTTGTCCCACATCAAAATTCGGAAATTCTTCAGCCGCCAGTTTACTGGCAGAATAAACAGACGCTCCGGCTTCATTGGTGATAACATACTGTATCGGCTCTTTCATTTCCTTGATCATTTCAACAACAATTTGTTCCGACTCTCTGGACGCTGTTCCGTTCCCGATAGAAATCAGAGTAATCCCATATTTTTCCACAAGATTCTTTACAACCTTTTTGGCTTCCTCCACCTTATTCTGCGGTGCCGTCGGATAAATTACAACGGTATCCAATACTTTTCCCGTCGTATCCACAACGGCAAGCTTACATCCCGTTCGAAACGCCGGATCCCATCCAAGAACAACCTGACCTGCAATCGGAGGCTGCATTAAAAGCTGTGTTAAATTCTTTCCGAAAACTTTCATCGCCTCAGCAGAAGCACGTTCCGTTAATTCGCTCCGAATTTCTCTCTCGATGGATGGAGCAATCAGTCGCTTATAACTGTCCTCGATCGAAGAAAGTAAAATTTTTGTTGTATATTCATTTTTCTTTGTAATAATCTGTCTGGTCAGATATGAAGCAATCTTAGCATTGTCAGGCTCAATTTTTACCTGAAGAATTCCTTCTTTTTCCCCGCGGTTCATGGCAAGAATTCGATACCCCGCAATTTTTTTGATTGGTTCTTCAAAGTCATAATACATTTCAAACACCGAAGCTTCCTCGGACTTTTTTGCAGTAGAGGTGATTTTCCCATAATCCCAGGTTGCCTTCCGAATCCATGTGCGATATTTTGCATCATCAGAAATAGACTCTGCTAAAATATCTTTAGCTCCCTTGATGGCATCCTCTGCTGTATGGATACCTTTCTCCTCATTTAGAAACGCTTCTGCTTCCTGCTCCGCCGGTCTATTTAAGTTCTGAAAAAGTATGAGATTCGCAAAGGGCAAAAGTCCCTGCTCCTTGGCTATCATCGCTCTCGTTCGTTTTTTTTGCTTATATGGCCGATATAAATCTTCCACTGCCACCAGGGTTTTCGCTTCGTCAATTTGTTTTTCCAGTTCTTTTGTTAATTTCCCCTGCTCCTCAATACTATGTTTGACTGTTTCCTTTCGATCTTCCAAATTGCGAAGATAAAGCAGACGCTCATGAAAATTCCGCAAAGTTTCATCATCTAACGCCCCTGTCATTTCCTTTCGGTATCTGGCAATAAATGGAATTGTATTGCCCTCATCAATCAACTGTATGGTTGTCTCTACTTGTCTTCTTTGAATTCCTAACTCTTCCTGTAAAATCTGAATTATATCCATAATATTAGCTTCCCCTTATAATTTCAGCTGGATCTCCTGTCCTTTTGGTACAAATTGCCGATAAGCAACACCCGCCATGTCAAACATCTTTTTTGATGCAATAATTTCATCTGTATCTGCATATTTATCCAGCATATAAATCACTTCTTTCATTCCGCTTTGGATAATCGCTTTGGCACATTCATTACACGGAAACAATGTGACATAAACTTTTGCTCCTTCCAAAGAACCTCCGCTGTAATTTAAAATTGCGTTCAGCTCTGCGTGGCAGACATAAAAGTATTTGGTATCCAGTGGATTTCCCTCTCTCTCCCACGGCATATCATCATCATCACATCCAATGGGCATCCCATTATATCCTACAGATAAAATTTTATTTTTGTCATTTACCAGACATGCTCCCACCTGACTGTGATTGTCTTTACTGCGCTGAGCAGACAACAATGCAATTCCCATAAAATACTGATCCCATGAAATATAATCTGTTCGTTTCATCTGTTATCTCCCTTTTATCTTACTTCTGCGAATTTTTGCTTCTGTCTTGCATGAAGTTTATTATATCATACAACCTTCTCATCCGAAAGAAAAACAAAGCGGACAGGTACGCCTCGAACTTTCCTATATTACAAAGAAAAAGGCACGCTTAACGTACCTTCTTCGGATGATCTTTTTTATTTTCACCTGCCCGCACTTTTCAACAACGCAGAACAAACTCTCGAAAACTATCCTTACATTTTAAACGCTTCATGTGCAGCAACCATAGCCTTTTCCATATCCGCACGATTTACCAGAACAGTTACACGAATTTCAGAAGTAGAAATCATGCGAATGTTTACATTCGCCTGATACAGAGCCTGAAACATCCGGGCTGCCATACCATAATTATTGCGCAGTCCTGCACCGATAATGGATACTTTTGCAATTTCCCTGCTGGTATTGATCGTCTCATAGTATCGATCCGGAAGATAGTCTTCCAAAGCATTCACCGCAATCTCCAAATCTTCTTCCTTGACAGTAAATGAGATATCCTTCTTGTCTGCACGTCCTACAGACTGCAGAATCATATCGACGTTAACATTTTTCTTTGCCAGAACATTAAAAATTTTAAATGCCATTCCAGGAACATCACGAATTCCGAGAACTGCGATTCTTGCCGCATCATTGTCTCCTGCAACCCCGCTGATCTCTACATCCTTTTTCTTTACATTTTCTTTTACAACGGTTCCTTCCTCTGTGGTCAGACTGGATCTTACCACAAGAGAAACGCCATGTTTCTTTGCCAACTCCACAGAGCGATTATGAAGAACTCCGGCTCCCAAAGTAGCCATTTCAAGCATTTCATCATAAGTAATCTCTGACAGTTTTTTCGCCATCGGCACTTTTCTCGGATCCGCTGTATAAACACCATCAACATCTGTATAAATTTCACATGCATCGGCATGAAGCGCTGCCGCCAGTGCAACGGCTGTTGTGTCAGAACCTCCGCGGCCCAGGGTTGTATAATTGTCAAATCGATCCACACCCTGGAAGCCTGTCACAATGACAATCTTTCTCTGCTCCAGTTCATTGATAATGCGATCTGTATCAATTCTTTTGATTCTTGCATTACTATATGCAGAAGTTGTATGCATTGCTACCTGAAATGCGTTTAAAGATACCGCAGGAACTCCCAGATGGTCCATTGCCATTGCCATCAAAGATACCGATGTCTGCTCTCCGGTTGTCAAAAGCATATCCATTTCTCTTCTGGATGGATTCGGATTTATTTCTTTTGCCTTAGCAATTAACTCATCTGTCATTTTCCCCATGGCAGATAATACAACAACTACATCATTTCCTTTGCGATAATCCTCAATACATCTTCTCGCAACATTTAAGATACGGTCCTTATCCCCTACGGAAGTTCCGCCAAATTTTTTTACTACTAGCATCCCTGTGCCTCCTACATATTTCTCTTAATATTGGTAACAGTTCCAAAGTTTCACATCAAAATTTCATTGTTTCATCTGGCTTCAGCCGCTATTTCCTTTGCAGCAATCGTTTCATCAAATCATAGGCATGTTCTACCACAAGCCCTGTATTTTTCGCCGCTGCTTCACTGTACTCTTCCTGCCCGCAATACTTTTTCGTACTATCATAAATCATAAACGGAATCGGATCCTTAGAATGCGTCCGAATCGCAATCGGAGTCGGATGATCCGGACCGATTAAAATTCGGAAATCCTCGCCGGATTTTTCCAGTTCCTCTTTTACAACTTTCACAACCTGCGCATCTAAATGCTCAATGGCCTGAATTTTATGTTCCAGACTTCCCTGATGTCCCATCTCGTCTGGAGCCTCTACATGAATATAAGCGAAATCATCATTTTTTTCAAGTAAAGCTTCCACGGCTGCCATAGCTTTTCCCCGATAATTTGTATCTAATCCTCCATTGGCTCCCTCTACGTCCAGATTTCTCATATTCGCTCCTACAGCAATTCCCTTGAGCAGATCAACCGCAGAAACCATCGCCCCTGCCATTCCGGTTTTTTCTTTAAAATCATCCAGCGCAGGTTTCGTTCCGGCTCCCCAAAACCAAATGCTGTTGGCTTTATTTAATCCTTTTTGGGCTCTCGCCTCATTGATCGGATGATGATTTAAAATATCAAAGCTTTTTCTCATCATCTCTTTTAACGCTTCCTCTTTCGGAAGATATGCGCCGATTTTTTTGCCCAGAATATCATGTGGCGGCACAAGATCTACCACCCGGCCATGATCCCAAATGGTAAGATGCCGGTAACTAACTCCAGGATAAAACTTATATTCTTCATTCTCCAATTCTTTCCGTACCGCTTCAATTAAAACAGCAGCCTCCTCAGAACAAATCTCCCCTGCACTATGATCCAGAATCTTCTTCTCCTCATAAGCACCATCTTCTGACACTGTAACCACGTTGCAGCGAAGTGCAATATCTGTGTCTTTCATATCAACTCCGATACTCAACGCTTCCAGTGGAGATCGCCCAGAGTAGTAAAGCTGCGGGTTATATCCTAACATTGACAGATTTGCCACATCACTGCCTGCCGGAAGATTTTCCGGCACCGTATATGCAATTCCCTGTTCTGATACTTTTGCCATTGCGTCCATCACCGGTTTCTCTGCCGCCTGAAGGGGCGTTTTCCCTCCGATGCTCTCAATGGGGTCATCTGCCATTCCATCCCCCAAAATAATTACATATTTCATGCTGTCCTCCCAAAAATTATCCTTTTCTATTCCATTGCTATAATCTTTACATAAGAAACATCCTGCATCTTCTCTACATCCTGTATCATTGCCGATACATCCGTTTCTCCTGCCGCAATATCAACGCTCACTGTCAAAAGTCCTTTTCCATTAATCGGAATACTTTGGTGAATCGTTAAAATATTTGCATCATACAGTGCAAAAGCCTGAAGTATTGCCGCCATAACACCGGGCTGGTCATTCACTTCAATTACAAAGGTAATATTCCTTCCTTTTTTCCCCGCATAAAACGGGAAAATATCATCTTTGTATTTATAATAAGAGCTTCGGCTGATTCCCACCATTTCCGTAGCTTCTAAAATAGACAATGCTTTCCTGGAATCTAAAAGTTTTTGAACCTCCAATACCTTTAAAAGGACTTCCGGCACTGCCTTTTTTTTAATTACATAATAATTTGTTTCCTTCATCGACACTTCCTTCTGTTCTTCCGAGGTGTACACTTGTCTTTCTACAGAATACTACCACAGAAGCCTTGAAGACGCAATAGAAAACATGCGGAAAATAAAGAAATCCTACAGAATTGGCAAATCTTTTAAACGATATTTCGGGACTGGTTTCGTAATTTTACACTCAATCCATGCTTTATCTGCGGCAAAGAAATCACGAAATCTCTCATAAACTTCTTTTTTATAAGTATGCGCATCAATTTTCACACATCCCCCATCCATATTCAGCTCCCGCATCAAAAATCCGGTTCTCTTAAAATATTTTTGCTGTGTACAGATCAGAAATCTTTTCCCTGAAAACGCTCGGCTGCATCGGTAAATTGTAGAATACGTATCCAAACCTCCGTCATCCATCCAGAGATCTTCTTCCGGTACCTGACGTTTCAGCAAAAATCGTTTCCCCGCCCGATTTTCTCTTGCAGCACCAGACAAAATGATTTTTTCTGCCTTTTTTGCCTGATACAACTTTAACGCACCGTTTAACCGGTCTTCCAGAGCATAAGACGGCGTTCCGTCTTTATATACCAGGCATCCCGGCACAATCACATAATCTGCATTTCTTACTTCATCCATCTTTTTTACATCGTACGTCTTCTGATCTGTTTTCAGATTTACATTGCAAAAAATCGTAAATGCCAACCCTGCTCCCCCAAAGACCAGAACCGCCGCAGCGGCATTCTTTAAAATTGTTCCTGTCCTCATCGTTTATCCTTTTCTATGCTTTTCTTTCCTGATTTTCCCATGCCAGATAAGCATTCATAAATCCATCCAGATCTCCATCCAACACGGCAGATGGATTCCCACTTTCAAAATTTGTTCTGTGATCTTTTACCATGGTATATGGTTGCAGTACGTAGGATCGAATCTGATTTCCCCATCCATTATCCCCTACGTCGCCTCGTATATCTGATAATTTTTCCAGATGCTGCTGCTGTTTTAATAAATACAGCTTTGTCTTTAACATTTTCATTGCCTGATCTTTATTTTTATGCTGAGACCTTTCATTTTGACACTGAACCACAATTCCGGTTGGAAGATGAGTAATACGAATTGCAGAATCTGTTTTATTAATATGCTGTCCTCCGGCGCCGCTGGAACGGTAGGTATCAATTCGCAAATCATCGGGATTGATTTCCACATCCACGTCTTCTTCAATATCCGGCATAACATCACAGGATACAAAAGAAGTCTGACGCTTTCCTGCTGCATTAAAAGGTGAAATTCGAACAAGACGATGTACACCCTTTTCGGACTTCAAGTAACCGTAGGCATTCTCCCCGTTTACCTGAAACGT
>CAJMHU010000036.1 GCA_905213305.1 uncultured Anaerostipes sp. | reverse complement strand
CCGGATATTTATTTTTGGATGAGGTTCATCGTCTGTCCCCGGAAGGGCAGGAAAAATTATTTCGTTATATGGATAAGGGAATCGTATCAAGAATGGGGGACAGCGGACAAAACGTCCAATTAAATGTCCGGCTGATTTTTGCGACCACAGAGGGAAGAGAGACGATGCTGGGAACTTTTTTAAGAAGAATTCCGGTGGATGTGACGCTGCCGACGTTTCAGGAACGGACTTTGGAGGAAAAGTACCAGTTGATTTTGTTTTTGATTCATCAGGAGGCAGTGACAATGAACTGCCATTTTTCGGTCAGCAGCAATGTGCTGAATCGGGTGCTGACGTTTCAGGGTCAGGGAAATATCGGAACTTTAAAGAATATTCTTCGGTTGACTTGCGCAAAAGCTTATAATGAAAAAAAGCCGGGAGAGGAGAAGATTCCGGTGCGTCTCAGTCATTTATCACAGACACAGTTTTTCCGTGAAGGAAATGAATTTATACCCTATGTAAATCAAAGCATTGAGATCTCCCCGACACAAAATAGCGGCGTAAAATTATCAGCCTGTGAGCAGAGTGAAATTGACTTTTCAGATGAAATTGTTGTCAGTATGGTCGCAAAATATTTAAAAAAGGACGTCTCCACAGGGAAATTCCGCCAGACCATTTATAATGAAGTAAACCGCGTTTCTGATCTGGTCATCAGTCAGGAGATTCATCCCTATATTGAGAATTTGTATAGTCAGGCGATCAACAAGATTTTAATTTACCTGCGGGATAATTATGGATTGAAACATAATGGAGTGATGGAGATGGTATTTGTAAAGCTTCTTTATGTTTTGAATAATCAGGACCGCAGCCTGGATGATAAGAAATATGAAAAAATCGCAGAACAGCTGCAGACAGTCATGTATCGAAGTTATAAAATGGGACTGATTTTTTATGAATTAATTCATCAGGCAGTAGATTATGAGACAAATCCATGGTTTGTGAGAGTGTTTTCAACCCTGTATTTTTACAGCATTGCCCGGGATGATATGGATTATACCAATGCGATTATTGTCTCTCACGGTCCGGCAACTGCCTCCAGTATTGCCAGTACAGTGAACAAGGTGTTTGAAACCTATGTGTTTGAAGCGTTCGATATGACCTATGACACTCCAAAAAAAGAAGTTGCAGCCAGAATTAAAACGTATCTGAAAAATACAAATACCTCTAAGGGGCTTTTGATTTTTGTAGATATGGGCTCTTTGCTGGATATTTCCGAAGATTTAAAAGATGCAGTGGAGGGGGATCTTGGGATTGTCAATAATATTACAACAGAAATGGCGCTGGAGGCGGCAGAGAGGATTCTTGCACATGAAGATCTTCAGGATCTTATGGACAAGATTTTAGAACACCATGTGACCAAGAAGTGTTACATTCCAAGCAGACAAAAAGCCAAGGCGATTGTTTTGTGCTGTACAACGGGGCTTGGAACTACAAATAAGATGAAGATCCTTCTGGAAGAATGCCTGGAGGGCATGGAGATCAGTGTAGCAGAGATTCCGTATGCAGAGCTGAAAGAAAAAGGGAGTCACTGCGAGGTGTTCTGCAAATATGATGTACAGTTTGTCGTCACGACAACAAAGCTGGAATTAGGCGGTATGATGACACTGATGTTGAATGAGCTGATTGATGAACGTGGAGAGAAGGTCATATATTCTACAATAGGAAAATACTTTGAGAAAGAAAAAATACAGCATTTTATAGAGAATATCGTCAGGAGTTTTACCATTCGGAATTTAATCGGGCAATTAACCATTCTAAATCCTGATAAAATTATGGCGGACGTGGAAGATGTGGTGGCAAGGCTTGAAATTTTAGAGGGAACCCACTACCCAATGGACTTAAGAAAGATGTTGTATATCCATATGTGTGTAATGGTGGAGCGTTTAATTTTAGAAAAAGGACAGCTTTCAGATTCAGAGTTGACACAAGAGATAAAGTGTCGGGAAAGTTTTGTAAAAAACCTGAAAGAAAGCTTTTCTGTCATAGAACACAAGTATAATGTGTCGATGAACGATCGGGAAATCTTAATGATTTATCATTTGGCAGAAAATATTTAAAAAATAAAAATGCGAAAAAAGCTTGAATTTATGCGAAAAAAGCAGATTCAAGCTTTTTTTATTTGAAATAAAAATGAAAAAGTGGCACGGCTTTTGCTTTATTAATAAGCGAGGACACAAAAGATCTTAAATTTAAGACTGTGTACACAAATAAAGAATTTCTAAATGAAAAGGAGGAACAATGGTCGGATTAGTAATTGCGACTCACAGCAATGTCAGTGAAGAGCTGATGAAAGCGGCGGAAATGTTTTCGGGACCGCTGAATCAATGCCGGGCGTGGACCCTGAATCCGGGAGATGATATTGAGCAGGGGGAAAAGCTGATGGAACAATATGTTGATGAGCTGGATACAGGTGATGGCGTTCTGGTAATGGCAGATCTTTTTGGAGGGACCCCTTCCAATTTATCATTGAAAATTGCAGTGAGAAAAAATGTAGAAACATTGACGGGAGTGAATCTTCAAATGATGATTCAGTTTATTACAGAGAGGGAAGACAAAACTTTAGACCAGTTAATTGAAAGCTGCAGAGATGCCGGAAAAGTAGGAATTGTGAGCCCAACAAAGATTATGAAGGAACGGAGGAAAACAAATGGCGGAAATTAAATTGGTAAGAGTTGATTATCGACTGATTCACGGACAGGTTGTAGCGCGCTGGCTGAAAGTAAGCCCGGTAAGAAGAATTGTATTGGTAGATGATGTTCTTGGAAATGACGAGTTCATGAGTGACATTTATAAAATGGCAGTTCCAAAGGGAACGGCAGTTGATATTGTGACCATTGACAGGGCGAAAGAAGTTTTAGATCAGACGGACGACACGGTATTTTTAATTTTTAAAGACATTGAAACGTGTAAGAAGCTCATGGAAAAAGGAATTGAAATTCCGGCAGTGAATGTAGGGGCGGTTCCAAATGAAGCAGGAAGAAAGCTGATTACAACCGGGGTTGCAATTTCAAAAGAGGAATTAGACATTTTAGAGGAAATTCAGGGAAAAGGAGTGGAAGTTACGGTTCAGCCGATGCCTGAGATTTCAGCTCTGAACTTTGAGACCGTCAAACGAAAAATGTAGAAGGGGGTAAAAATATATGAATACTGTAGTTATTGCAATTGTTATGGGAATTATGTACTGGTGGTGCCGGGGAATGATCTTATCTTATTTTGGATTTCTGTTCATTTCCAGTCCGGTAACGGTTGGTCTGGTAGCAGGACTTTTGATGGGACAGCCAATGGAAGGTTTGGTAATCGGCGGTGGAATTGCGCTGGTATTTGCCGGAATTTTTGCTCCGGGCGCCAATCTTCCGACAGACGAATGTCTGGCGGCAACTTGTGTAATTCCGATTGCCATTGGTTCCGGAATGAGCGCTACCACTGCGATTGCGCTGGCGGTACCGGTTGGACTTCTGGGTTCTTTTGTAACAAACCTAAGAAAAGTAATCAATACCTATTTTGTCAGCAAAGCCAATGCACATGCGGAGAAAGGCGAGGCAGAAGCAATTTGGAGATGTGCAACACTTTATCCGGCGCTTTTAGCGCTTCCATTATTGTTCCTTCCGGTATTTATCATTAATATGGTAGGACAGGATGTTGTAGTCAATGTTATGAACGCCCTTCCAAAGTTTGTAACACATGGACTTGAGGTTGCGGGAGGTGTTCTTCCGGCGTTGGGATTTGCCTTAATTATGAATATGATCGGAAAGAACAAACTGATTCCATATGTATTCTTAGGATATATTGTGGTTGCTGTCGGAGGAGTCAATTCACTGACTGCCGGTATCATCGCAATTTGTATTGCATTTATCACTGTATTCCAGAAAAGAGAAATGGCAGAGGAGGTAGAATAATATGAGTAACGAAACAAACACAAAGGAAAATAGTGTGCTGACTCAGAAGGATTTAAACAAAGCGATGTTCCGCTGGTATATGTCAGCCGAAATGCCTCTGAATTTTGAAAATATGCAGGGCATTGCATTTTGCGGAAGTATTTCACATATATTAAAGAAATTATATACTACGAAAGAGGATCTGGCGGATGCTTTAAAGCGTCATTTACTTCTCTATAACTGCAATGTAACAGCAGGAGGATTAATTCTCGGGACAACCATAGCCATGGAGGAACAGAGAGCACAGGATCCGTCCAGAATGCCGGCGGAGGCTATTACAGGATTAAAGACAGGATTAATGGGACCGGTAGCGGCGCTTGGAGACAGTTTTGACTGGGGAATTATCGGAACGTTAATGAAAATTGCGGCTGCAACGCTGGCTGCGGCAGGAAATCCTTTGGCGTTGGTGGTGCTTCTGCTATTTGTAGGGTACTGTATCGGAGAGCTGATTTTAACAACCAATATGACCTATAAAAAAGGTCGTGAGTCTATTAAATCCATTATGGGATCCGGACTGATGCAGGATGTAATTTCCGGCGCAAATGTACTGGCAATGTTTATGATGGGGGCAATGACCGCGTCTATGGTAACACTGAAAACAACATTAAAAATCAGTACCGTAAATGTGCAGGAAAAATTAGATTCCATCTTCCCGAACATTTTCCCTCTGATCGTATTGTTCTTAATTTACTGGCTGGTAAGAAATAAAAAAGTAGGAACCGGAAAGATTGTTTTAGGAATTATTGCAGTTTCCATTGTATTTGCGTTCTTTGGTATCTTTTAGGATAGAGTTAAGTGATAGAAGGAGATTTTAAAATGAAAGTTATGAATGTGGCAGTTGTCGGAGCAGGAATTTATGGAATCAATCATGTGAATGCGTATACATGGAATCCAAATACAAATCTGGTTGCGGTTTGTGATCTGAACAAAGAAATTACAGATAAAATTGCACAGGAGTACAACGTAAAAACATATAATGATGTAGATGAAATGTTGGATCATGAGGATATTGATGCCGTTTCCATTGCAACACCGGATGCATTTCATATGGCTCCGGCGCTTTCTGCAATTCGTCATGGGAAACCGATTTTGGTGGAGAAGCCGCTGGCAACAACTTCTGAGGATGCAAAGAAAATTCTGGAAGAAGCAGAAAAATATCATGTGCGGGTTGCGGTAGATTATCATAAAAGATGGGACCCGGCAGCAATCAATGTAAGAAATGAAGTTATGAAGGAAGCGTCCGGAGCGCCGATCAGAGGCTACATGAGTATGGATGATATTATTGATGTGCCGACAGAATGGTTTAACTGGGCGGACAAATCAAGTCCGGTACATTTCCTCGGAACCCATTGCTATGATCAGATCCGTTGGTATATGGGATGTGAAGTTGAAGAAGTATATGCAGTGGGAAGCAAAAGACTGTTAAAGAGCAAGGGAATTGACACCTACGACTCTATTCAGGCAACGTTAAAGATGGAAAACGGATGCTATTGGACTGTGGAGAACTCTTGGATTCTTCCGAAAGGATTTGCAAAAAACAACGATGGAAGAACACAGATTCTCTGTGAAAATGCAATGTTCCGTATTGATTCACAGAACCGGGGCGTTGAAATGTTTAATGATCAGAAACAGCGCACACCGAACTCTTATTTTATTTTGAATAATAACGGAAGACCAAGTGGATTCGGAATTGAGCCAATCAACGATTTTATCTATTGTTTACAGAATGATTTGCCGTTTATCGCGGATGGAAATGATGGATTACAGGCAGAATTAATTGCAGAGGCAGTTCATGAAAGTCTGGAAAAAGGCGAGGCAGTAAAATTGAGATAGGACGTCTGATCAGGCAGAAAAAAATATTGTTCAGCAAATGAGATACTCCTCCTTGGAAAAGACAGTTGAGGGAATAAAACTGTTTGTTTCAAGGAGGTGTATTTTTTATGGGATAGGAAATTCACCCCGATTTCCTATCCCATAAAAACGCTTCCCAGGATGCGTGCGATTTTACATGCTGTAAAAATAGCTTTCAAAAATCCAACATGTTTTTAACGTTCGCAGGGCGGAAAGTAAAACTCTGTCTGGGGGTATTTTATGCCGAAGAAAGAAAAATATCGTTTGGCGCTTGACTCCCCCCTGAGGTCAGACCTTATACTAGATTTAGATTCGGATCAAAGAAGAGAAAGAAGGAGACGAAAAGATGATTTCCATTGGAAAATTTTCAAAAATATGTCAGGTGACAGTGAAGACATTATATTACTATGATAAGATCAATCTGTTAAAACCGGTTTATACGGAACCGCAGAACGGCTATCGTTATTATAGTGAAGAACAAATGCAGAAAATGCTGCTGATTCAACGACTAAAGCGGTATGGATTTTCTTTGGAAGAAGTCAAATCATTTCTGGAGGAAACAGATCAGGAAGAGCTCTTTTTAAAATTACAGAAACAACGAGAAAAAATTAAGAAGAAAAAACTGGAAATGGAGATTGTGATAGGTGAATTAACATCGCATCTTTATAATTTTGAAAGGACAGGTGATTTGATGGCGTATCAAAAAGGCTATGAAATTCAGGTAAAAGAAACTCCGGCAAGAAATGTTCTTGCCTGCCGTAAGATGATGGGAGTGGATGAGTTTGGGAAATATTATAGTACTTTATATGAGCGAGTGCCAAAAGAACGGGTGACTCCCGATGGCCTGGTGGGGGCAGTTTACTATGATCAGGAATTTCATCATGAATGCAGCGATATTGAGCTCATTGTCGGGATTCGTGAAAAAGACAAAGCAGATAAAATTCTGGATGCCGGACAGTGTGCCGTGACGGTGCATAAAGGACCATATTCTTCTCTCTCTGATGCTTATGGGGCATTGACAGCATGGATTGCAGAAAATGGGTATGAGTGGAATGGAGCGCCCTTTGAATTTTATACAAAATCTCAATTTGACAGCTTATCTCCGGAAGAATGGGAGACAGAAGTTTATTTCCCGATTAAATTGAAGTAATATTTTAGAAGTGTTGTATTTGAATTTTTTTCAAGGGTCTGTCGCACTGAAAGTTAGTGCCGCAGACCCTTGATTTTGTGACAGGAAGGGAATCAGTCTCCGAAACTGATTCCCATCCTTCTTGCCTCTTGAATCAGTTTACAGTTTGGGTCCACATATTTTAATTTCCCGGCAACTTCTTCCAGAGGAACTTTTTGTGTATCTCCATTTTTGATGGCAATCATATAGCCGTATTCTTTCTTTAAAATTAATTTTGCCGCTGCGGCTCCGACTCTGCTTGCAATGACTCTGTCATATGCACAGGGAGATCCGCCTCGTTGTGTATGACCCGGAACGGTGACTCGGACTTCCTTTTCAAGCTTTTCTTCGATTTCCGCTGCAATTTGGTAAGCAATGGACGGATATTTCCGCTCTGCGAGCTTTGCTTTGTACTGTTTTTTCTTTAACAAAGCATCTTCTTTGGAAATAGCACCTTCGGCAACCGCAAGAATTGTAAATGATTTTCCGGCGTCTGTTCGCTTCTTTATGACTTCGGCAACATTATCTATATCATAAGGAATTTCCGGAAGCAAAATCACATCAGCTCCGCCTGCGATTCCGGCCTGAAGAGTTACATGCCCCACTTTGTGTCCCATAACCTCAATGATAAAGACCCGGCTGTGGGAAGAGGCTGTCGTATGAATCCGATCAATGGTATCTGTGGCAATATCTACAGCGCTCTGGAATCCGAAGGTCATATCGGTGCCCCATAAATCATTATCAATGGTCTTAGGAAGTGTGATCACATTCAGTCCTTCTTCACGGAGAAGGTTGGCTGTCTTGTGGGTTCCGTTTCCACCCAAAATAATCAGGCAGTCAAGGTTATATTTTGCATAGTTTTGCTTCATTGCCTCAACCTTATCCAAACCGTTTTCGTCTGGAATCCGCATTCGCTTAAAAGGTTGTCTGGATGTTCCGAGAATTGTACCGCCGCGGGTGAGAATTCCCGAAAAATCATCTGGTGTCATTGGCTTTGCATTTCCATAAATTAATCCTTTATAGCCATCTTGAAATCCATAGATTTCAAGATCATCTCTTGTTGAGCTCAATCCTTTGATGACGCCGCGCATCGCAGCATTCAGCGCCTGGCAGTCGCCGCCGCTTGTTAATAATCCAATTCGCAACATGGACGTTGTACCTCCAAATCTTTTGATTTTGTTAAAGTATCCTTATCGGATAAAAACTATTCTATATTTTATCACAAAAAGGAAAAAGAAAATAGAAGACTAGGTAAAGAAAATGTAAAAAATGACAACCATCAAAAGTTTTTCAAATCCATATTGACGAAACCGTTGGCGGAGTGTTAATATAAATCCATATAGAAAAGCGATGATGGAGACAGTATTTATATTTTGAAAATATGAGCGAGTCCGGGACGGTGTGAGCCGGATATGAGTAAGGTATAGAGAAAATCACTCCGAAGCTGCAGGCTGAAGAAAGTAAGCTGTGCCGGTATCCTCCGTTAATGGGATAACATATGATAGTATGTGAAATAGGTGGTAGTAAGCAACGGTGTTGTCCTATTTTGGGACAGCGCCTTTTTTGTGATAGCGATGAGCCAAAGTCCGGGCTTGCCCGAGACCTTGGCGACCGCTTACAATCCCGGAATGTGCCTTTTGGCACTTCCGGTGATTATGCTATCGGGAAGTTCTCACTTACCTATAGCATAAACGCTCCGCACATTGGCGGGTCTGATATTAGTTTTATAGAAGGAGAATGAATCATGTATCAAAAAGTGTCTTCTGATCTGAATTTTGTAGATCGTGAAAAAGAAACCGTGAAATTTTGGAAGGAACATCAGATTTTTGAAAAGAGTATTGAAGAACGCAAGGATGATCCGACTTACACATTTTATGACGGACCGCCGACTGCCAATGGAAAGCCTCATATCGGGCATGTGCTGACGCGTGTCATTAAAGATATGATCCCGCGCTATCAGACGATGAAAGGTCATAAAATTATTCGTAAGGCGGGCTGGGATACCCACGGTTTGCCGGTAGAGCTGGAAGTAGAAAAACTGCTGGGGCTGGATGGAAAAGAACAGATTGAGGAATATGGCATGGAGCCGTTTATCAAGAAATGTAAGGAAAGTGTCTGGAAATACAAGGGGATGTGGGAAGACTTTTCCAATACCGTTGGATTCTGGGCAGATATGGATGATCCATATGTAACTTACGACAACAATTTTATTGAGTCTGTCTGGTGGGCATTGAAACAGATTTGGGATAAGGGGCTCCTGTATAAAGGATTTAAAATTGTACCTTACTGCCCTCGCTGCGGAACCCCGCTGTCTGCTCAGGAAGTGGCACAGGGATATAAGGATGTAAAAGAGCGTTCTGCAATCGTGCGTTTTAAAGTGGCGGATGAAGATGCTTATTTCTTAGCATGGACCACAACACCGTGGACCTTGCCGTCGAATATTGGACTTTGTGTGAATCCACAGGAGGTTTATGCGAAAGTAAAGGCGGCAGACGGACATGTTTACTATTTGGCAGAAGCACTGCTGGATACGGTTCTTGGCAGACTGGCAGATGAGGAAGCGGGAATTGCCGCTTATGAAGTTTTGGAAACTTATAAAGGAAAAGACTTGGAATATAAAGCGTATGAACCACTCTATGACTGCGCCGCAAAAGTGGCTGAAAAGCAACGCAAAAAAGCCTTTTATGTAACCTGTGACGGATACGTGACATTAACCGATGGTACGGGAATTGTTCATATTGCGCCGGCATTCGGTGAGGATGACGCGAAGGTCGGGCGAAAATACGATATGCCGTTTGTACAGCTGGTCGATGAAAGTGGAAATATGTCATCGGAAACTCCGTTTGCAGGGCTGTTTGTGAAAAAGGCAGATCCGGAAGTATTAAAAGATTTGGAGTCCAGAGGATTGTTATATGATGCTCCAAAATTTGAGCACAGTTACCCACACTGCTGGCGCTGTGATACACCATTGATTTATTATGCAAGAGAATCATGGTTTATTAAAATGACAGAGGTCAAGGAGGACTTAATTGCCAATAATCATACAGTAAACTGGGTGCCGGAAAATATTGGGAAAGGCCGTTTTGGAGACTGGCTGGAAAATGTACAGGATTGGGGAATTTCCAGAAACCGTTACTGGGGAACTCCTTTGAATATCTGGGAGTGTGATGAGTGTGGGCACCAGCATTCGATTGGTTCCATCGAAGAATTAAAGAGTATGTCCGATAATTGTCCGGAAGAAATTGAACTGCATCGCCCGTATATTGATCAAGTAACCTTAAAGTGTCCGCATTGCGGAAAGCCGATGCATCGGGTAGAAGAAGTCATCGACTGCTGGTTTGATTCCGGATCCATGCCGTTTGCACAGTGGCATTATCCATTTGAGAATAAAGAAATTTTTGAGGATAATTTCCCTGCCAACTTTATTTCAGAGGCAGTGGATCAGACGCGGGGATGGTTTTATTCTTTGATGGCAATTTCAACGCTGTTGTTTAACAAAGCGCCATATAAAAATGTCGTCGTATTAGGACATGTGCAGGACGAAAACGGGCAGAAAATGAGTAAGTCCAAAGGAAATGCCGTGGATCCGTTCGAGGCTTTGGAAGAGCATGGCGCAGATGCAATCCGGTGGTATTTCTATACCAACAGCGCACCATGGCTTCCGAATCGTTTCCATGCAAAAGCGGTGACAGAAGGACAGCGTAAATTTATGGGAACGCTGTGGAATACCTACGCATTTTATGTGCTGTATGCAGAAATTGATCAGTTTGATCCGACAAAATATGAATTAAAGTACGATCAGTTATCCGTAATGGATAAATGGCTGTTGTCCAAGATGAATACGATGGTTAAATCCGTGGATGAAAACCTGGGAGATTACCGGATTCCGGAAGCTGCCAGAGCGCTGCAGGAGTTTGTCGATGATATGAGCAACTGGTATGTCAGACGATGCCGGGACCGTTTCTGGGCAAAAGGAATGGAGCAGGATAAAATCAACGCCTATATGACACTTTATACTGCGCTGGTGACAGTATGTAAGGCAGCTGCACCAATGGTTCCGTTTATGACCGAAGAAATTTATCAAAATCTTGTAAAGAGTGTTGATGCCTGCGCACCGGAAAGTATCCATTTATGTGATTTCCCTGTGTACTGCAGTGAACAGGTTGACGAGACATTAGAAGCAGATATGGATATGGTATTAAAGATCGTTGTGTTGGGACGTGCTTGCCGGAACGGCGCGGCAATTAAAAACCGCCAGCCGATCGGTCAGATGTATGTGAAAGCAGACAGAGAGCTTCCGGAGTATGATCAGGAGATTATTTTAGATGAGTTAAATGTCAAAGCGCTGACATTTACCGACGATGTTTCTGAATTTACAACCTACAATTTTAAACCACAGTTAAAGACCGTGGGACCGAAATATGGAAAGCTGGTCGGAGGAATCAGAAATTATCTTGCCAATGTCGACGGAAATACGGCCAAATCAGAACTGGATTCCAAGGGCGTTTTGGCATTTGAAATGGATGGAACACCTGTGGAATTGGCAGAAGAAGACCTTTTGATTGAGATGGTGAAGCAGGAAGGCTTTGTAACCGAAGCAGATCATGGCGTAACGGTTGTTTTGGATACGAATCTGACACCGGAACTGTTAGAAGAAGGGTTTGTTCGTGAGATTGTCAGCAAAGTCCAGTCTATGAGAAAAGAGGCGGGATTTGAAGTGACGGACCATATAACACTTTCCTATGAGGGAAGCGAGAAGGCAGAAAAAGTAATCGAACAAAATGAGGCTGTCATTGCCGGAGATGTTCTTGCCGATGAAGTAAAAGCAGGAGAAAGCAGCGGATATTCAAAAGAATGGAAAATTAATGGAGAGAATGTGACTCTGGGAGTAGAAAAAAGATAGCGGCAAAAGATCGGGTCCGCTGTCAGCTTCCTTTGTCTTTAGAGCATGAAAAGAGCCGTCCGAAATGGACGGCTCGAAATTTTACAGGCAAAAAACAGGGGAACTGCGATTTCCGGCGAAGCTCTGTGAATTTATCAGTGTTCTGAAGAGATTAGTTTTCCAAGAGAATGAATCTGAGCTCTCAAAGCGCTGTGCGGCGGAAAAGAGACATGGAGGATTTGGCTGTTATCATAAGTTCCGTAAAAGTAAGACGGATGCGTTAGATGAAAGCGGTATATTGTGTGTAATCTGAAGTTTCTCGCTGCGCCATAACGACACCCTTTGGAATGCTGAGATTTTCCATAATGTGAAAGCATGCAGATAAAGCTTCGGACGGTTGTTCTGGAAAGAAGGTATGGCTTTTCAAATATGCGCGGCGTACAAATCTGGAAGGTGGGAAAAAATCAGGGCTGTTTGATAAAATTCCAATTGAATTTTCGAGAATATGCAGACCGTCCTGCGTTTTTTCAATGGTCATGCAGCGCCCGCTGGAGTCTCCGATGATCCAGTGTAAAGGAGCGACGGAATCGGTAACAGGATTTTTGAAACCAACGATTTGAATTTGATGGAGAAGCGAGTGACCGATTCCCAGTACAGAATATCGCTGCGTGATCTTATGTGAGCCAGAGTGAAGAGACCATTTGCATTCTCGGGGAACTAGAAAAAACTCAGGGTCGAGAGGATAAGAATAATCCATGGTTCTTCCGAAGAAGATGTTGTCGGACTGAGAGGTTGTCATCATTGCAGTACACATAATGCGACTCCTTTTACGGGTTCTTATTAATATATGCAGAAAAATAGGAATTGACGAGAAAATGACGGTGGAGTACAGTAAAAATAACGCATGCCCCTCAGGGGACAGGAGATGGGAGGACAATATGGAGTATTATGGGACGCTTGGACCGGCATGCTGCAGGCAGGATACCTTAAAAAAGATGCTGGAAAACGGTATGACCGGAATTCGTCTGAATTTATCACATACTTCTCTAAAGGAGAGTGCATTGTGGATTCAAAATTATTTTCGCGCTGCGCGTGAGGTGAACTGTAAGCCCAGGTTTATGATAGATTTGATGGGACCGGAACTGCGGATCGGTAAGTTGAAAAAAGAGCTGGAGCTGAAAAAGGGGCAGCAGTTGATTCTTGGGGAAGAAGGAATTCCGATGCCAAAAGAAGCGCTTTTAAAATTATCGCCGGGACAGTTGATTTTATTGGATGACGGGAAGATTCAAATGACCGTGCAGAAGACGGGATGCGATGGTAGATGGGGTGCCAGGGTGCTTCGGGGAGGGAAGCTGACTTCCAAAAAAAGCATTGCGCTGCCGGGATGTCACGTAGAGACACCCGTCTTAACAAAACAAGATTTTTGCAATCTGTCGGATGCGGTAAAATATGGAGTGACGGATGTTATGCTGCCATTTGTGCGAAATGCACAGGATTTGATTTGTCTTCGGGAGACACTTCGGTCTTTGGGGTGCGGGAGGCTTCGAGTGTTTGCAAAAATAGAGAATATACAGGGTGTTCGGCATTTGGAAGAGCTGATTCCTCACTGTGATTATATGGTAGTTGCCCGAGGAGATTTGGGAAATGCCGTTCCCCTGTCGAAGCTTCCGTGTGTTCAGGATTATATTGCGGAGGTTTGCAGAAATGGCAGCCGAAAATTTTTAATCGTAACTCAGATGTTAAATTCGATGATGGAGCATCCGTATCCTACAAGAGCAGAGGTCAGTGATATTTATCATGCGGTAAAACAGGGGGCATCTGCGGTGATGCTGACCGGCGAAACGGCGCAGGGGAAATATCCGGCAGAGGCAATCAAGGTTCTCAGGGAAACGGGAGAAAGTGCTCAGGGATACTTAAGAGAAAAAAATTGGATGCAGGAATTTATTGAGGAAAATACGGAAAGTTCTGTCGGGGAAGACAGGTGAAAACGATTAAAAGGAGTCAACGATAAGTTTGACTCCTTTTGGTTTCTTGTAATATGGGAAAGTTTTGAATATTTGTTTATAATTTAAAGTTTTCGCGGTCTGCAAGAATACAACTGATAATATATGCAATGCCATCTCGTGTGTTGGCACGGGTTTGATAGACGCAAATATTGCGGATGGCATCGGAGGCATTTTCCATAGCAACGGAATGAATTCCCGGAATCGAAAGCATGGAATAGTCATTTTCACTGTCTCCGATGGCGACCATTTCTTCCGGGCGATATCCGAATTGTTTGGCATATTGTAAAAGAGCAATTCCCTTCTGTGCATCTTCGGAGGTAATTTCAATATCCGTGGAAACTGTGGATACCACTGCGAGACCGGGGATATTTTCCAATTCGGCGCGGAGCGCTTTGAGTGTTTCAACTTCTGTGGAGTTGGACGTTATTTTTAAAATACGATGAGAACTTTCAAGCAGTGTGTCTTCTCCATCCACATAAATAACCTCGTCAATGAGATGACGGAATTCTTCTTCGGTATATTTAAAATCTGGATGATTGATCTGAATTGCCGGAACCAAAACCTCACGTGTGTATGTTTCCCGTTCTTCTTGCGGAAGCAGAGAAATGCGGCCGTCTTTTGTAAAAATAGAAGGGACCATACCGAAACGTCGGAATGTATCGAAGATTTTTCGGACAGTCTCCTTTGGGATTGTGTGTTCAAACAATAGATGACCGGATTTATCAAAACCACAGGAGCCATTGCAGCAAATCATATCGCATTTCAGTCCGGCTTCTTTTAAAATGCCGACAACATTTGGGTATTCACGACCGGTATTGATAATAAATTCAATGCCATTTTCCTGAAGTTTGCGGATGGCGTCAACATTTACCTTTGTAATCTGGCGATAGCTGTCAAGCAGCGTGCCATCCATGTCCGATGAAATTAAACGTATCATATAGAAACAACCTCCTTTGGGATTGCGGTCATATTTGCCGCATAACAAGTCTATATTTATAGTACCATATTTTCAAAGAAAACATCAATAAAAAGTGGAGGAATCAAAAATAAGACCAGTGAATTAACTGAGATCGGACAGGAGAGAAAGTGGTGAGCGAGAATACTTGGTTTCGTAAAAACAGCGCTCATAAAGAAGAGATTCCATCAGTGCGGCAACTCCATCCTGATCGTTGGAGGGGGCAATAGTAGAGCATACATTTTTAATCTTTGCCGGAGCATTTGCCATTGCAGCAGTGATTCCAAGATCCAATGACAGCAT
>CAJMHU010000035.1 GCA_905213305.1 uncultured Anaerostipes sp. | reverse complement strand
TTTGATCTTTGTGGTGATTACCATTGTCCTTGCTCCCGCAATGAAAATGACCGCACTGATCGTTACCATCGCGTTAACAAAATAGTAGCTGAACACCTCAAGAATTGTTCCCATCGCGTTGGGTGTGACTACGCGGACGATCGTTTTCACCCAGTTATCTCCCATCAGCATCGCCGTGGTTTCCCATGATGCATTCATTTTGGAAAGTGAATTTTTTACCATAAGATACGGAGTGGAAAAATAATGAATGACATCACAGATAATAATTAACAAAAAGGTTCCCTGCAAACCAGTTCCTGAAAAAGTCAGCATAAATGCAATACCCAATACCATACCCGGAATTGTATTAATCACTAACGCCGTTCCTTCAATCAAACCTTTTAGTTTTCCGTTTAACGTACTTCTGGCGGTCACCAGTGCCGCTCCATAGCTAAGCAACACTCCCACAACGGCTGTGGCAGCTGCCACAAACAAAGAATTTGTATAAACACCCAAAAGATTCGGATCCTGAAAGACTGCAGTCACATGATCCAGCGTAAAACTCAGTCGGTATGGCCACTCTTCCACAAAAGGAATTACAAAAATCACTGCAAAAATGGAAAGCATGACCAGCATAATACAGGCACTTACAACTCCAAAGGCTCCGTCTCTTACATAATTCCTTTTTAACTCCACTGCCGAGATCTTATGATAGCGGATATTATATTTTTCCAGCCATTTCAGGACAAGAATACTGATCACCGAAGGCATTAACATGACGATGGCAACAACAGCCCCCCGGCTGAAATCAGGAATACTTCCCAGCATTTCCTGATAAAGAATTCCTGCAATGGTATCAACTCGCCCTCCCACAGATGCCGGAATACCAAAATCTGTGAAACTCAAGAAAAAGGACTGTATCATAGAGGTTGCCAAAGTTCCCCATAACGGTCTTAATACAGAGATATTGAAATTAGAAATCGCATGGTCGCCCATAAGTTTTGATACTACGCCAAATTTCTTATCAATATATCCCATTGTGTTATAAATCAGCATAAATGCCGTCGGGATTGTATAAATTACATATCCAAGTGTCAGTCCCGGAAAACCATACATATAGAACTCATGCCCGAACAGCCGTGTCAGAAGTCCCTGCTTTCCAAAAGAATAGATAATTGCAAATCCATAAGTAATGGTTGGAAGCAGCATCGGAAGCAATGCTACCCAATTCACAATCTTTTTCCACCATCCCGGTACGTTTGTATAATAAATTGTGTATGCAAGTAAAAATGCAAGAATTGTGGTAATCAGTGCACTTGTCAGGGAAATGGTAATACTATTCTTCAATGCAGTCAAAAATCCTGCCTCACTTAAAAGTTCGGAAAAATATTTTAAAGAGAAACTGCCATCCCCTAAAAATGCCTGACTTAAAAGTTTCAGAAACGGAACCAGCAAAAATGCTGCAAAAATCGCCATGGTTACCGTGAAAATCACTTTGATTTCAATATTTTTTTGTTTCATTGTTTTGATCTATCCTGTAATTTTAAGAAACACGGATGTCCTTTCTCTGATTTTCTTCTTCTCCTCCAAATAATGTAAAAATGTTATTTTTCTTAATTCTCAGCTGATTTAAAATAAATTTTTCAACAAATTCATCACTTGGTTTGTTAATAATTTCATTTGGATGTCCAAACTGCGCAATCTTTCCCTTATTTACAATTAAAACACGATCTGATAATGTAAGGGCTTCTTCCGGATCATGGGTGACAATGATCGTCGTTAAATGAAATTCCTTGGCAATCATCTTAATCCGGTCTTTGATTGATTCTTTGATCACGCCGTCCAAAGCGCTCAACGGTTCATCCAAAAGAAGAATTCTCGGTTTCATTACCATCGTTCTTGCCAAAGCAACCCTCTGCTTTTGTCCTCCGGACAACTGTTCAATTTTCTTTGATAAATGTTCTCTTAATCCCAAAAGATCAATCAATTCCTCTACTTCTTCCTTTGAAGAAATATTCGGTTTATTTTTTAATCCATATGTAATATTCTTATAAACATTTAAATTCGGGAACAATGCATAGTCCTGAAATACAATATTAAAGCCTCGTTTCTCCATCGGCAAATCGGTCATGTCCTCACCGTTATAAAAAATCTTTCCATCATTTACATCGGTAATTCCAAGAATTAAATTTAACAGTGTTGTTTTTCCGCATCCAGATGGTCCCAAAATGGAAACAATCTCACCCTCTTCAATTTCCAGATTAATATCATCTAATACTACGGTATCATCATACGATTTTTTTATATGCTCCAGCTTCAACATAACATTACGACTCCTTTTTCTTACTTGCAGCATTTCTTTTGCTGCATTTCTCAAACACAATCCAATTATAGCAATGACAATTTTTGCAAACTATCACAAAAAAATAAAAATCACGTAAAGTTATTGTAAAACTTCACATGATTTTTACTTTGCAAACTTGTTGTAAAATTACAAGCTTTCTATTTTTCGGTTCCATACGCCTTATTTTGAATCACCTTACTGCTTCGGTCCAAACTTTTCTCATATTTTTGATCATCGGAAACCAGCAGTCCCATGTAGATCATATCAACCAACACCAACTGTGTCGTTCTGGAAAAAATTGCATCCCCGTAAAACAGCTGCTGCTGACTGGTGCAGATCAGCAAATCTGCATATTGGCTAATCAAAGAATCTTTGAAATTGGTCATCACAATGGTTGTCGCTCCGCTTTTTTTCGCTTCTTTCATGTTTTCCACCGTATCCTGTGAACATCCGGAATAGGAAATTCCGATTGCCACATCCTCCTTGGTCAGATTACTGGCACAGATTCTCTGATGATAGATGTCATCCATATGTCTGCAGTTTAAACCAAGATATAATAGTTTAGTTAAAAGATCTCTGGCAATGACATTGGAATTTTCCACACTGTAAATATCGATCATACGCGCCTTTTTCAAAACTTCTATGACTTTTCGATACGTTTTCATAGAAATATTTTTCAAATTTTCTTCCATAAGCCGCGATGTTGTTGTGACAATCTTTCCCGGAATGTCCTCCAGACGATCTTCTTTGCTCAGGGAATATCCGTACAAAGGAGAAATCTGCACATCTTTTTCTGATCGGGCAAGCTCTTCCAGCACCGCGTAGCGAAATTCTTTAAATCCCGGAAATCCTATGGCTTTCAGCATACGCAACACCGTCGGCTGACTGACGCCGCCGCCCTTTGCCAAATTTCCAAGTGACATTCTCGGCACCTGTTCAAAATTCTGCATGATATAGTCCGCCGCTTTCTGTTCTGACGTGCGCATATCTCCATACTTTGTTTCTATTAATAAAATCAGTTCACTTTTCATATCTGCTCCTGTAATTTTGCTACAAACACTTTGTAGCGCTTCTTTCCTTTTCTTTCTCATCTATTGTAACAAATCCAAAGAGCATTCAAAGACAAAGTTTGTTAAATTTGAGTAAAGATATCTCCAAAAATCAAGCACGAAACTCTTTTACCATCAATAAGACTGCCATTGCCAACAGCCCGCTGCACAAAAAGATTGCTTTTTCTCCAACCCAACCGGAAAGAAAGGTCCCGATCACCGCGCCCAAAATAAAACATGCTGTAATTCCATAATATTTCAAACTTTTATCCCGCAGCTTTTTATCCTTTTGGGAAGCATACTGAAAAAGGGATTCAGTGCCGCTTCTTAAGTTCCCAGTACACATGGTGCTGGCAAAGGGATGACCGTGAACCCGCCGAAATGCCTCCACCTGCATTGCGCAGACAAAAGAAATTAATACATTGGCGATCACATCATATCTCCCCCTGGGAAGCAGTCCAACCACCAAAAGAAGGACAATTTCCAGCACTACAATTCGCTGTCTCCAATGAATTCGATGTTCCTCTTTATAGATCTTTTTAATCAGTTCCACCAGCAATACTCCCAATGCAAATGCCAGAATCGGCACGAAATAATAAAAAGCCTGTTCAAACGCTCTTTTTTGAAGATTCACGCCGAGCAAAACAATATTCCCAGTCTGTGCATTGGCAAAAACGTGTCCCCTCAGCAAATAGCTGTATGCATCTAAAAAACCTCCTACCACTGCAAGAATTGCAGACAGAAAAAAACTTTCTGACATCTGAAGCCGATCTTCCATTACATTTCCACTTCCTCTCCCATGGCATAAAACGCTTTCAAAAACCGGATCATGCTTTCCAGATCCTTTGTTCCCGCCGTTTCATAAGCAGAATGCATGGCAAGCTGAGGAAGTCCGATATCTGCGGCCTGCATGGACACCTGCCCCATAAAAATATTTCCAAGGGTAGAACCTCCCGGCAAATCCGAACGGTTAAAAAACACCTGATACGGAATCTTTTCTTTTTTGCAGAGATATTTCACCAGTGCAGCAGACCTTGCATCCGTCGTATATTTTTGCGATGCATGATATTTTAATACCAGCCCCTGATTTAAATACGGACGATTGGACGGATCCGTTTTTTCTGCCATGTTCGGATGCACCGCATGGGCGTTGTCTGCCGATATAAGAAAACTATTTGCCACGGCTCGAAAATAATCCTCCTGTGTTTTTCCCAATCCTGCCATAATTCTTTTCAGTATATCTGCTCCAAAGGTTGATCCCGCCCCCTGCTTTGTGCTGCTTCCAACTTCCTCGTTGTCAAAAATACAGCACATGTTCATATAGTCCGCCGATTTTTCCTGAAGAAAGGCTTTCAGCGACGCAAATACACATTCCAGATCGTCCAACTTGGCAGATGCCACCAGTTCTTTGTTCAGCCCCAACACAGTACCTGCCGTCCTCTGATATAAAAACAAGTCATACGACAAAATCTGTTCCTTTTTTACACCAGTCTCTCGGGCAAGCAATTTCAAAAATGCCTGTTTCTCCTGTGTACATCCCAGAAAAGGAAGAAGATCCTTCTGTGGATTTCGCTGCGCCGCTTCTCCTTTTGTCATATGAATTGCCAAATTGGGAATGATAAATAAATCTCGATCAAGGTTCACTAACCGCTCTCTGATTTTTCCTGTTTCTTCTATTATAATACGCCCTGCCGCGGACAGCGGACGGTCAAACCATGTCTCCATAATCATCCCGCCATATTTTTCTGTATTCAGCTTTACATATTGCCCCTCCACATGGATCTCCGGAGACTCTTTGATCCGAAAGGCAGGAGAATCGCTGTGACTTGCCGTCATATGAAATCCCAGAAACTCTTTGTCCGGTATGCGAAATGCAATCACAGAGCTTCCGTTTCTGGTCACAAAATAATCTCGTCCTCTCAAAAGGTTCCACTCATCCTTTTCATTTAACTGGCAAAATCCTGCTTTTAAAAGCTCTCTGCGGATGTTTTCCACCACATGAAAACAGCTTGGACTTTTTCTGATAAACTCTAACAATTCTTGGATCGTTTCTTCCACTTTTTTGTACCTCCTCGATGTTTCTTATAATCTACAGTCTTACCGCACAATGACTCCCTGCTGTGAAATCGCTTCCTTTGCTTCCTGCTCAATGCCATCATCCGTAACAATGAAATCAAATTCGCTGATTTTAGCGAAAGAACACACCGTCTTTGTCCCGACTTTGCTACTGTCGCACAGCAGATACCTCCGATTGCCGATTTTCATCATTTCCCGCTTGATCTCCGCATTATCCAGATTCGGAGTGGTAGCTCCTTTTTGAATCGAAAGAGCGTTGGTTGTCATAAAAACTTTATCTACTGACAACTCCTGCAAAGAACGAATTCCCATGCCTCCCACAGTGCATTCAAAAGAAGTCCGGACCCTCCCTCCCAGCAAAATCAGATGAATCTCCTGGAATTTCTGTAATTTTAAAGCAATCTGAAGATCATTGGTTATCACCGTCAGCTCCCGAACATCTGACAATAATTGTGCCAGTTCCAGAGCCGTTGTCCCGCTGTCCAATAAAATTGTGTCGCCATCTTTAATTTCATTCCTTGCCTTTCTGGCAATGGCCTCTTTCGCCTTCTTATGTTTTTCTCGGCGCGAGGAGATCGAATCCTCCCCAAACACCGGATCTTCCTTTAAAATTGCTCCTCCGTGAGTCCTTGCAAGCAGTCCCTTTTGTTCCAGTTCAGTCAAATCAATGCGAATCGTTGTTCCGCTCACTCCAAATTTCTTAATCAGTTCCGTGTTGCTGACTCTTTGATTTTGTCTTAGCATGGCTAAAATCTGTTCCTGCCGTTCTTCTGCAAACATCTGCTCCCTCCTTTGCACATATATTATAGAAATCTTATCATATCTTTTCAAGAACTTCCAGCCGCCCCGGAAACATTTCGTACCGCACAATTAAGAAAAACAATCAAAGAATAACTTTTTTACTCCGAACTGCTAAAAAATAAAAAAACAAAGAAAACAGAAAAGCTGCCGAAAAGAAAATATCTTCTTTCCGACAGTCAGTCTCTCAATCATTCCTACACACTCTTTAAGCTTTTGCTTCTTTTATTTTTTCTATAATCTTTTCGTATTGTTCTCCCGCCATAAAGTTATCCACCGAAAAATGCACTGCATTCGGTCTGACAGCCTTCGCTCTTGACGTTAATGATTCATGGGTTACCACCACATCAACATCTTCCGGCAAGTCCGGAATTGACACATTCTTCACTTCAATATCATCAAATCCCGCTTCTTTCATTTTATTTCTGAGAATCGAAGCGCCCATAGCACTTGAACCCATTCCCGCATCACATGCAACGAAAACTTTTTTAATGGTCCGGTTTTTAAAATCTGCCTCAACTTCTTTGACAGATTCCTTTCCTTCCTCTTTCATCTGATTCTTCTTTTCCAGAGCATCATCATAATCATCTCCGCCTTTTGATATCTTTAAGATCAGGGCTCCTACACCGAAGGACACCGCCGTAGATAACAGCATTCCTGCAATGATCGGAATATAATCAGATTTTGGTGCCACTGCCAGTACAGAAAAATAACTCCCCGGCGATGCAGTTGCTACCAATCCACACTGAAATGTCTGAAAAATAAAGTTACCGGACACTGCTCCGCAGATGGATGCAAGGATCATTTGTGGTTTCATTAAAATAAATGGGAAATATGGCTCGTGGATTCCCCCAAAAGCATGAATAATCGCAACTCCCGGCGCTGTTCGTTTCGCAGTTCCTGTTCCAAAAAAACTATATGCCAGCAATACACCCACACCCGGTCCCGGATTTGGCTCTAAAATAAACAAAATAGATTTTCCGGCTTCTGCCGCCTGCGCAATTCCAATAGGTGATAAAATCCCATGATTAATTGCGTTATTTAAGAATAATACTTTGGCAGGTTCAATAAATACGCTGGCAAACGGTGTCAATCCTTTCGCAATAATCCAATTCACTCCCCCGGATAAAACTGCATTTAATGCCTGTACAAATGGTCCGATTGCGAAATATGCAGCTAATACTAAAAAAATTCCAAGAATTCCACAGGAAAAATTATTTACAATCATCTCAAATCCGGGCTTAATTTTTCCTTCAAACAGTTTATCAACCTGTTTCATACATAACGCCGCAACCGGTCCCATAATCATCGCTCCCATAAACATAGGAATATCTGATCCGACAATCACTCCCATGGTTGCTGCCGCTCCAATCACGCCTCCACGATCCCCATAAAAATTCTTACCTCCGGTATATCCGATCAAAACAGGTAACAAATACGTCAGCATGGGGGTAATCAATTTTGCAATTTTGGCATTCGGCGCCCATCCTGTTTCCAAAAAAATTGCCGTAATCAATCCCCATGTAATGAACGCTCCAATATTCGGCATAACCATGCCGCTTAATACTCCCCCAAATTTTTGAATCTTGGCACGAAATCCTGTCTTCCCGTTTTCCATTACCTTTTTCCTCCTTTACATTTTTTTCACCACTTTTTCTTTCAGCGACTCATTCCCAATTTTTACAATCTTCACCGCCATCTTTCCATCATGCCCGGTTGCCAGCACTTCCTCGTCATTTAAAATTGCATTTACAAAAGCGGTATCCTCTGCCACATAAGCATCTTTAAAAAGATAGGTCCAGCTGCGCATTGCCGGTCGTTTTACATCATGATGCTTTGTACAGGTCATAACTTTTTTCTCATGAACATCCCCCAATGAGATCACCCCTTCTGTTCCGAGAATTTCCACTCTTGCGTCATATCCGTACTGCACATACTGAGCGCCTTCTACGATGCCCTGCATTCCATTTTCAAATTCTACACTCATAATGACATTGTCATAAAAATCTGGATACTTTTCTGCAATTTCTTTATTGCGATAATTTCCTCCAATGACGTACAGACTGGAAATTTCACTTCCGGTAAACCAGCGGACCGTATCGATATCATGACTGCACACTTCGCCAAGCGGACCGTTGCTGACGGAAATATCATACATCCATTCCTTTGGTTTGCTTGGTCCTCTGGTATGAGATCTTACTGAAACAACTTCTCCAATTTCTCCTGCTTCAATGATTCTCTTGGCTTCCTGAAAACTTTCATCAAAACGACGCATAAATCCAATTTGAAGCTTTACTTTATGTTCTCTTGCCGCCGCGATCATTTCATCGCATTCCTCTTCGTTCATTGCCATCGGCTTTTCACAAAAAATATGCTTTCCCGCCCGGGCTGCGGCAACTGCGATTTCTTTATGAAACTTTGTGGGACATGCAATGATTACCGCGTCAATTTCCGGATTTCGCATCACATCCTCATACTCTTTATAAGATAACGCAACGCCCAGCTCCTTTGCCGCTTCCTCTGCTACGGATCCGACAGGATCACAAACTGCTATGATTTTCCCGCCCGGTACGCTTCCGGCAAAATTACGCCCGTGGATCATTCCTGCTCTGCCGGAACCAATCAGGCAAACTTTTACTTCCTGTTTCATTCTTTTGATTCCTCACTTACTTCTGTTTTTTATATTCTTCTATAATTTCCACACCAGCGCTTGTTCCAAGCCGCTCAGCTCCTGCTTCCACCATCGCCAGCGCTGTTTTTAAATCGCGAATTCCACCTGCTGCTTTTACCTTCACTTGATCTCCGACCACAGATTTCATCAATGCAACATCCTCCACAACAGCTCCTCCGGTTCCAAATCCGGTGGAAGTTTTAATAAAATCCGGTTTGACCTCTTTTGCAATCTCGGCAACTTTGATCTTTTCCTCCTCTGTCAAATAGCAGTTTTCAAAAATCACCTTGGAAATCACATCGGCATTTCTGCAAACTGCCACAATCTCTTCCATCTCCTTTTTTATGTAATCATAATTTTTATTTTTCAATTCTGCCACATTGATTACATAATCAATTTCATCCGCACCTTTCTCAATCGCATCTTTTGTCTCAAAAACTTTACATTCTAAGGTTGTCTGCCCTAGCGGAAAGCCGATGGCTGCCCCTACATGTACCGGACAGCCCGCTAATTTTTCTTTGCACCTCCGAGTTTGTGCAGGATTGATCGCTACCATTTTGAAATGATACTGTCTCGCCTCATCGCACAGTTTCTGAAACGCCGCGTCATCCGCAAAAGCCTTTAAATTTGTGTGATCAATCATATTTGCCAACTGTTCTGCTGTTACCATAGCTTTACCTCATTCTTTCTTCGTTTTATTTCATTTACTTTTATTTATATTTTCATTTTACATCGTTTACTTTTATTTGTCAAGCAGTATTTATGACTACCAGAATGTTCGCAAAACGCTTTATGATATGAAAAAGTGAGAATTCTCCTATATCATGAAAAAAAGAGCATCATCCGGTTTCCAATTTTCCAGACGATCCTCTCTTTTTCAATGTTCAAAAAAGTGTATCAAATTATATAATTGGTATTTAAAATCGGCAGCTTTTTTTATCTGCTACCAAAGATTTTTATAAATTTCTTTCACATCCTCCGCAGTCATCGGTTTTCTTGTGTTTGACGGACTTCCGCTTTCCATAGCGTCTGCCGCCATTTTATCAATTACCCCGAAAAATTCCTCTTTCTCAATTCCGTATTCTTCCAATGTCGGAGTCTCCAATTCTTCACAGATATCCACTACTGCCTGAAGAAATTTTTCACTGGCCTCCTGGTCAGAATCACTGTCTGAGGCTGCATTTATCGCTCTTCCAAGCTCTGCAAATCTATCGTAAGCACCATCCAATGCATAGGCGAAGCACTGTTTTAGCAGCATTGCATTGGATAATCCATGCGCCACATGGAACAGCGCACCGATCGGACGGCTCATCCCGTGTACCAAGGTTACCGATGCATTATTAAATGCAATTCCTGCCTCCAACGCCGCAATGGACATTTGCTCTCTTGCCTCCACATTTTTTCCGTCGTGGAAGGCGATCGGAAGGTACTGAAAAATTCTTTTGATTGCAGATAAGGCAAAGGTATCAGATAACGGCTGCGCCATTTTCGATGTAAAGGCTTCTGCCGCATGTGTCAATGCGTCCAATCCGGTTGCCGCTGTAATTTTCGGCGGAGCTGTCATGGTAAACTGCGGATCAATAATCGCATAATCAGGCATTAACACCGCGCCTTTTAACAGCATTTTTACATCATGCTCCGTATCCGTAATAATGGTAAACTGCGTTGCTTCGGATCCTGTACCCGCTGTGGTCGGAATTGCAACCATTGTCGGAAGATCTCCTCCAATCACCGTTCCCATATAATCAGAAATACTTCCGCCATTTGCCGCCAAAGCCGCAATAGCTTTCATAGAATCAATCGGACTTCCTCCTCCCAGAGCGATCAGAAAATCACAGCCCTCCTCCTGATACAGATTTAATCCATTGTTAATCATAGTATCTGTAGGCTCTCCATTGATTTCACTGTAAATTGTAAATTCAATTTTCTGGTTCTTTAAGGCTTCTTCGACTTTTTTGCAATTTCCAAGCTCTACCATGACTTTGTCGGTTACAATGAGAGCTTTTTTCCCTAATAATCCAAGCTTTTCCTCCGCCAGATCCAAAGCCCCTTCCCCGGTAAAAATATTTCCAGGCGCGATAAATTCTCTTGCCATTTTTCTTTCCTCCTGTTCTTTTTATAACTCAAATATGTAAACAGCAAGCCGTACCAAATGAATCCAATACGGCTGTCAATTTGATTTTTTAAATTTCTGCGTCATGCAGCCATACATATCTTTCATCTTCATTGCGATCTGTCTGAAGCCACGGATTTCCATCCAGATGCCGGATCATCCAACAGGTATACATCTGATAACCGGGAGCAACTGCCTGAGGATGAAGTTCTCCTCCCGGTATTGCAGAAAAGCTTCCGTCAACACTTTTATAGACCTGATCGCCTACAAAACTTGCCCCAAATCCTTCCGGACGGTCAAACTTAAAGTAATATGTTTCCGGCTGCGGATGTCTGTGCGGAAGGTAACCGGACCAATTTCCTTTATCATTCAATACCTCTCCCAAAACCATATTGGAATACGGCGCAATATCATGATCGAAAATTGTATTGACACGTCGTTTCGCAACATTTCCAAACTTCCCAACACAGGAATATCCCCAAGGAGCATCTTCCGGATGATATAGCTTTGCTGCGAATTCTGTATCATTTTTTGTGGACTGTACTAATATTTCACTGTCGGTTTTTGCCTCAACACGAACTTTGGTTCCGGTACACACATGAGCGCACCATGGTCCTTCTGTAAAGACATCTTTTCTCGATGCCTCCACAGATTCTCCATTCAAATGATAAATCAGATTTCCACTTAACAACAGCACCGCTGTCTCTTCACCTGATTTTTCAAAACTCTTTCCTTCTCCTGCCTTCATGCGATAAACACGAACATCCATCAGCATATCTTTATACTCATTGTCATACGTTGTTAAAATCTGTTCTCCGTTTTCATTAAATTCAGGATAACCAAATACTTTCTTCATCTCCAAAACCTCTTTTCTAGTAAGCCCTTGCTTCGCTTCTTCCCTGCATCACGCCTTCACATGCTTCTCTGACGCTTTCCTTTTCAGAAGTCGTTGCAATTCCTACATTCCACCATGACTTGTATCCGTCTGTCATCGTTTTCGGAATTACTTTCAAGTCGAAGAGACATGCGATCTCCTGTTTCTTAGCATCTTCCAGAGCCGCTTTTAACTCATCCACCGTCCTGCATGTATAGGATTTTAATCCATAGCCCTCCGCTACCTTTGCATAATCTACCGGAATTAAATCTCCGCAAGGTTTATTTCCTTCCCGATAACGAAATTCTGTAGCCAGAGAACCGATTCCATGATTCATCTGCAGGTTATTGATGCATCCGAATCCACAGTTATCAAATACAAGAATGTTTGCTTTCTGTTTTTCCTGAATCATTGTCATAATCTCACTGTGCAGCATCTGGAAGCTTGCATCTCCCACAACTGCATAAACCTCATTGTCAGGCTCTGCAAGTTTCACTCCCAAAGCTGCCGCAACCTCATATCCCATACAGGAATACCCGTATTCTGCGTGATATCCGCCGCGTTTGTCTGTTGTCCATACGCGCTGCATACAGCTTGGAAGACTTCCCCCTGCTGTGATAATGGTTGCATCCTCATCAATCACTTCACGGATTGCCGCCAATGCAGCTGTCTGTGTAATCAAACCTTTGGTTAGTTCAACAAATTCCGGAATTGTTCTCGGATCCATATTCTGAATCATCGGCTCAAAGTTTTCATCATATTGATATTCCGCCAAACGTTTCATCTCTTTGACCCATACCGCTTTGGCTTCTTCAATTTCACCGCTGTAAGAAGAAACATATCCTATCTTTCTTAATGCTTCTGTCAGCGCTTTAACCGTAACCTTTGCATCTCCTACCGCTTTCACTGAATCTAATTTGTAAGCATGATATCTGCTGTTATTAATTGAAACAAATTTTACATCCGGATTTGCAAATTGTCTCTTGGAACCTGTGGCAAAGTCCGACATTCTGCTTCCGATCGCAATGACAACATCTGCATCTTTTGCCAGTACATTGGACGCATAAGTTCCGGTCACTCCAATCCCTCCTGTGCAATACGGATGACTGGATTTGCAGGCGCTCTTTCCTCCCTGTGTTTCTCCAAATGGAATTTGAAACTCTTCACAAAAGGCTTCTACCTCTTCTCCCGCTCCTGAATAGCGGACGCCTCCTCCTACAATCACCAGAGGCTTCTTTGCCTTTGCAATGACCTCTGCAACATCTTCAATTTCCTCTTCTACCGCCACCGGTCTTGTGATTTTGTGCACTCTTTTTTCAAAGAAATATTCCGGGAAGTCAAAAGACTCACCTTCCACATCCTGACACAAACCAATGCAGCATGCTCCTGTTTCTGCCGGATCTGTTAAAACCCGCATTGCATTGATTAACGCCGTCATAATATGTTCCGGTCTGGTCACTCGATCCCAGTATTTGCAGACCGGTTTAAAAGCATCATTGGTTGTGGTGGACAAGCTGCTGCTCTGTTCCAATTGCTGCAAAACCGGATCCGGCTGTCTGGATGCAAACGTATCTGCTGGAAATACTAAAAGCGGAATATTATTTACCGTTGCAGTCGCACATGCAGTCACCATATTGGCTGCTCCGGGTCCCACGGAAGAAGCACACGGAATAATCTTTTTTCTATTGTTTTGCTTCGCATAGGCAGTCGCCACATGACACATTCCCTGTTCATTTCTTCCCTGAAGTACCCTCAGATTTCCCGGATTGGTATCCAGCGCTTCTCCCAATCCCACTGCAATTCCATGTCCGAAAATGGTAAAAAACCCTTCGACAAATTTTGTTTCTTCTCCATCCATTGACACATACTGATGATCCAAAAACTTTACAATCGCCTGTGCTACTGTCATTCTTATTGTTTTTGCCATGTTCCCTTTCCTCCCGTTCCATCTAAACTCTGGCAATCATTTCGCCATATTTTTCTTTTGTTTCTTTGATAAAATCTTTTACCTGCTGTGGATTCGGCAGCTCCTCAGAACAGGAGTTGCTTCGCACCATCATAGATGCTTCCGCAGAACCAAATTCCAAACAGTCAATAACTTCCCATCCTTGATAAATTCCATAAAGGAATGCAGAACCATAACCGTCTCCGCCTCCAAACCCCTTCCTTGCATTGACCGGAAATGGTTTGATTGAAAAATTCTGTCCATCCGCTGTATAAGCAGTGGAGCCTTTCATTCCATGCTTTATCACCACAATTTTAGCATTGTATGCGTGCCATGCAGCTGCTGTCTCCTCATCACTTCTTCCCGGCTGAACCAATTTCTCAGTTAAATCAAACTCTTCTCTGGAACCCATAATAATGTCCGCTTCTCTTGCCACCATAGAATAATAAATGGAAATTTCATCCTCATTTTTCCAATTGTATTCCCGATAATCAATATCAAAGATAATCTTTGTATTATTTTTCTTTGCCAGCATCACAGCTTTTAAAGCGGCTTCTCTGGAAGGGCTCTCCGCCAATGCAGTTCCTGAAATTAAAATAGCCTTAGAATTTTTAATATAATTTTCATCAATATCATCTACAGATAACTGAAGATCTGCGATACAGTTGCGATACATCAAAATGCTGCTTTCCTTCTCTGAAAGCATTTCTGTAAATGTAAGACCAAGTTTTTCTCCGTTGGTACATTTTGTAATATGGCTTGTGTCGATTCCTTCCTTTTGAAAAAAGTTTACCACAAACTCTCCAAACTGATCATCGGACACTTTTCCCAGAAATCCTGCTTTTAACCCGTGTCTTGTAACACCCACTGCAATATTCGCCGGAGATCCTCCCACATACTTTTTAAAATTTCTTACATTTTCCAACGGTCCAAAAGGTTCTTCCTCTGATGGATTAAAATCAATTGCGACTCTTCCCAACAAAATCAGGTCCATTGGTCTTGTTTCGTCAAATTCTACATATCTCATACTGCGTCCTCCCAAATACTATTCTTTCCCGTTATTTGCGTGTTAAAGTGTGCTTTTTTGTTTTATCTCTTCTATTTATGTGCTTATGATATCATGCACGCCTTTTGTGTGCAAGCACTTTTTTATATTTTTCCCTTTTTTATCACAATGCATAAATTTCTTATTTATTTTTGTGCAAATTGTACATATTTTTTGTCAGAAACATTCGTTCGCAGCGTGCTTTCAACATATTAGCACGCCGCCAGAACAAAGTAAACAAGTCTGGCTCGAACTCTCTGAATCCCTCAATCCTTGAGGGGTGCCGGACATCTTGCAGATGTCCAGCACCGACCGAAATGAAATGCAGACCTTGCTCCGCTTTGCGTGCCGATGTGCTGCTGCGAAAACAGTTTTCCTAATTAAATCGAGTAGGAGAAATTCCTCTTAGGCGAGAAATTTCGACCTCTCACACCAC
>CAJMHU010000034.1 GCA_905213305.1 uncultured Anaerostipes sp. | reverse complement strand
TGGCGCCCTGCATCACCAGAACAACACTCTCATAGAAATCTTTTTTATCACCTGTCGCGTTTTCAGATTTCTCCATCGCCTCTTTTTGTAAACCTACCGGACCCATCTCCAGCCATTTCACACAATTTGGACAAATATGACCCTGGGCATGATCTTTTTGATTTATCTTTACAACCTTTGCAATCTCATCAATTTCTTTTCCATACCTTTGATTTAAAACATCCTCCAGAGATTTCCCCTGCCAGTAGGGTTTAATAACATTCCGAAATGTTTCAATATCCTCTTTATGTACATGAAATTGATCTTGTGCTCTGGTTGGCAGTGTTTCAAATTCCCGATCTACCCATGTACTGCCGCTCTCCGGAAATACCACCCCATAGCGAACCCCGGCGGTACGGTTGCCGACAATCAATTCTTCCGGTTCCACACGAATCCTGAGATTTTCCAATACTGCTTTTAATGACAGCGCTCTCTGTATGATTCTCGGTTTTCCTTCATTCTTTTTATAAGTATCCGTAATAATCAATGCCTGTTCAATGGATGCATACCTTGGCTCTGACAGCATCTTATCTTTTAAATATGTAATCCGATCTGTTTGAAATAATCCTTCCATCTTATAAAACTCCTTTCTCACTTCATCGGTTTCTTTCTTGTTATTTATTATTTTAGATTATTTTTTATTGTTTGTCAATGTTTTATTATTGTTTCATCGTAAAAAAATACGATTACAGATCAAGTATCCTATGTCTATAATCGTATTTCTTATTTTATATAGAATGCATAACTCCCACAATATACTACTCTATTATCTTTACGTTCTTTTCTTTTAATATCTTTTGAAGCGGAACCTCTAACGTAGTTTCACAGATCACTCCATCAATTTGTTCAAAATCGGCAAACACATAATTTGCATGGTATGAAAATTTTCGATTCTCAATCATAAGATAGATCTCTCTGCTTCTTTCAATCACCGCTCTCTTCATGGCGCCATCTTCCGGAATATAGGTTGTTATAATATTTTCTTTTACGTCTGCCCCGACCATTCCCATAAAACTTTTATCAAATCGAAAGGCATCCATCATCTGCAGTGTCATCGATCCTAAAAATCCATTCTGAGATTGATAAAACTCTCCGCCTAAGAGAACAAAATCTGCATTTTCATAAGAAGCAAATACATTGGCAATATCCAGCATACAGCTGACCACCTTGACTTTTAAACCTGCTTTGATAATCTCCTTTGCCAGTTCAATATTGGCTGTAGATGTATCTAAAAAAATCACATCTCCATCCTTAATCAACTGTACTGCTTTTTTCGCAATCACTTTTTTCTGCTTTAAATTCATTTCCCGTCTGGCAGAAATCCGATTGGGATGCTTCAGTCGAAGGCTATTACGTTCCACAGCCCCTCCGTAAGTGCGTTTTAGCAGGTCTCGACTTTCCATACTTGCTAAATCTTTTCGTATACAGTCCTCTGTTACCTGAAACTGCTGACTCAGCTCTTTTACTTTTACTTTTCCATTTTCGTGCAGCATCTGAAGAATCTTTCCCTGTCTTTCTTCTACAAACATCTATTCTCTCCATTACTTTTTATTCTTTTTCTTAATTTTATTTCATTCCGTCAAGGATGTCAACGCAAGAAGGACAAGCTGTGTTCCGAACAAATTCTGATATTTTATCTATCTGCCTCGAAAACAGCTTGTCTTTTCATATTTTTTATCTAAGATTTTTCAAAAGTTTAAAGATCCCTGATTATTTTTTTTCCTGCATTGCTTTCTCAACCTTCTGAATAATTGCAGGCGCTTTTTTTACTGCATCACTAATTGCAATTCTTACTTTCGGAAGAGCTTCAAAACGTTCTTCGTTCTTAATCGGCATGTCCTTTGTAAGAATGACGCAGTCTGCATCTTTCACATCTTCTTCTGTAATTTCATTTTCAATTCCGATGGAACCTTGGGTTTCTACCTTACATTCAATTCCTTTGTCGTTGCATGCCTTGGTTAAAGCTTCTGCCGCCATATATGTATGTGCTACTCCGGAAGGACATGCTGTTACTGCTAAAAATTTCATTATTTTTTTCTCCTTTTCTTAACTTCCACATATTTTTCTGCTACAATAAAACCAGAGATTGTCGGGCTGTGCCCTTTTGTTATGAAATACATATGAAAATTCAAAACATTCTGTTGGTTACCAGCCTCACATATGACTGTTTCAAATTTTCATACACAGCTTGACAACTCTTAAAATTCGATCTCTAAATCAATCTCTTCATCTTCGCTATTATCATTCATTGTTTCTACAGCATCTCTTTTCAAAAGCATTACTAAAATTCCATGCACTGCTACCGCTGCCAAAATACTTAATAAATACGTAATTCCCGATGTTACCGGAAGTACAACAAGTCCTCCCCATCCTGCATTACAATAGGTTCCAAAAGCTCCCGCCAATGCTCCTCCGACAGCACATGCAATCATATTAATTGGAATCAAAATCGGGGAAGCTGTTGTATAAGAAATCGCGCCTTCTGTAATTCCGCAAATTCCCATTGCAATTGCACCAATTCCTGCATCTTTCTCTTCTTGAGTAAACTTTTTCTTTAAAAGAAAGGTTTCAATTCCCAACGCAATCGGAGGTACGCAAATTGCCAACGCAATCGGACCCATAAATCCACAGTTTTCACCTGCCAATACTGTTGTCCCTACAACCGCAACTCCTGTAGAATACGCTACCTTATTAATCGGTCCGCCTAAGTCTGAGCCAATCATAGCTCCGGTAATAGCTCCGACAATAATCGCACTTGCACCACTCATACTTGTCAGCCACTTTTCCAAAACCTTCAAAAGCCATGCACATGGGGAACCAACAACACAAATCGTTATTGTTCCTACAATCAGAGTTGTAAGAATCGGAATAATCATAATTGATTTTAATGACTGCATTGATTTTGGCAAAGGAATTCTTTTTAAATACTGCGCAATAATACCAGATAATAGACCAGCAATCACTCCTCCAATGAAACCTGATCCGACATTCACAGCCAGCTGTCCGCAAATCAAACCTGGTGCAATACCGGGACGATCTGCAATGCTCATTGCAATAAAGGCAGCCAAAACCGGAACCATCATTCCAAGTCCAACTCCACCAATTTGACTTAACACATCAATAAAAATATTACTTGCTTCAACAGCACCTGATGTTGTCACAGAATTCATAGAAAGCATTGTGGCAATTGCATATAAAATCCCTCCGGTTACTACGACCGGAATCATATAGGACACGCCATTCATCAAATGCTGTCTTGTTCCTTTCAAAATTGAAATCAATTCATTTTGTTTTTTCATAATGTATTCCTTTCTTTACTTAATATTTTCTCCTCTAAAACTCTCTTAACAACTCTACAATTTCTTGTTTGCTTTTCGCAGAGCTTAATTGTTCCCGAAAATCATCATAAACAAGACTGCGGAATAATTTTGCCAAAATTTCGAGATGTCGATCTCCCTGTCCCGGAGATGGAACAGCAATCTGAAATACCATCGTTACCATTTCCTCATCCCACTGCATTGGCTGTTTTAAACGCACAAACGCTAAAGACGGTTCCTTCACAGCTTCTGATTTTGCATGTGGAGTCGCTGTGGAAAATCCAATAGCTGTGGAAGACGACTGTTCCCTTTTCAGAACAGCTTCAATATATCCTCCTTTCTCTTCTAATCTTCCATCTTTCTCCATCTTCTGTGCAATAAATTCAATCACTTCTTCTTTGTCCTCCACTTCTACGTCAAAAAAGATCAGATTCTCATTTATTAATTCTCTTTCCATAGTCTTCCCTTTCTGTTATTATTTTTTATTGTTTTCTTCTGTTTGATTATATTTTATCTTTATTTTTATTATTCTTCAATAGGACATTTCTTCTGTTTTTGCAGTTTTAAAACTGCAAAATGTGTTTATACTATAATCTTTTTTCATTTTTGCAGTTAATCAACTGCATTTTATAAATGTATAAGAAAGAACTTTCTGATACACAAAAAGAGCCAGGAGCCCTCCCGGCTCTCTGACTTGTTTTTTAGAATACCATTTTTTCATTGCTGCGAGTAACTAACCATAAGTTCCTGAATTTCATTCTTTGTGGATGCTTTCCGAATCAATCTTGCAATTTCTTTTTGCATAGTTAGTTCATAAAATGCTGCAAAAAACGCTCTCGTAGACTCGATATCTTCAAAATTAAGCGCCAACAGGAAAATAACGTCTACCGCTCCCTCACCCCATTCCACTTTATCATCCGTCCTTATAAGAACAACCGCAGGACGATTTACAAATTTAGACATACCATGAGGAACTGCCATGCCGCCGCCTAATGCCGAGGCACTAATTTCCTCCCGCTGCATCACGCTTTCAAAAAATCCTTCTTTTACATATCCTTTTTTCAATAATAATTTGCAGACTTTTTTCAACAAAACCTCTTTTGTCATCACTTTATGTTCCAGCAAAATCAAATCTTCTTTTAATAATGTTTGAATCGTAACTTGTGAGGACGGCTTTAACTCTTTCTCCGAAATTTCATGACACACTTTTTTCAATCGGTAGACATCCTGCTCACTTACCAATAATGTTGTATATACTATATTGGGATGACGAATCTTCAATGATGGGATTGTGGAAATCACCAAATCATACTGTTTTTCTTCAATTCTTATGGCTGCATTGGAGGGAAGCACCGAGATAATATTAATTTCCGGTATTTTTGCCTCAATCTTCTGTGCAATAATTTGTGTAATTCCGATTCCCCCACTTCCAATAATTGCCGTGTTAATTTTTTTCTGATGCTGAATCAGAGAACCTCCAAACAGAATTGCCATATAAGAAATTTCATCTTCTGTCGGCAGTCCCTCCACCAAATCTTCATATTCCTTACTTGCAGTTAGGCATGCAGAAAAAATTGCAGGATACATTTTTTTTACTTCTTCCAAAAATGGGTTTTGAATCTCAAATCCATACTTTACTCTTACCAAAGAACTGTTCAAAAACAGTGCCAAACTTGTTTTTAACAGTGCATCTGCTCCGAAATCTAAACCTATAATTGCAGAAAGATAAGAAATGTATCGCTCCGTCACATCCTCAATACTGATCTCTTTTTCAATTAAAAACCTTTTATTTACAATTCTGCTGCTATTTTGAACTTCTCCACCCAAAATCAAAATATATAAATACAGACTTTCTCTAGGATCAATATTTAACTGAAATTTCCGGTTCAAAAGACTTGTGAGCCGGTCCGCATAATCCGCGCTCTCTTCCACCAGCGTTAGATGATTTATCATAGATTCTTCCAGCAAATGATTGCTTTTTAGCCGCTTGATCTGGCAGCTGGTGTACTCTATCATCATACAAAATGTACAATCATTAAACTGATATCCTATTTCCTTTTCTAATTGATGTACACAGTCAATCACACCATTTACAATGGTTTCCCTATACTGAGCAGCCATTCTGGAATATACATCCTTCTCAATCCTTAAATCCGGCACATCCTTCAACTGTCTGAATTGATTTTCTGGAACTTTTTGGTTCCTACATACCAGTACCCTTCGCTTCCAAAATTCACTTCCTCTGATTTCAATTCCTTTTCCAACGATTTGCCGAATTTCTAAATGATCTTTGCTGCATTGTTGATTGGCCTTTTTTATATCCATGCGGATCGTTGATCTTGATACAAAAAGCTCGTCTGCAAACAATGCCGCCGTATAGGGTTCTCCACTTTCAATCAGCGTCCGTACAATATAATTTATCCGGTTTTCCCGTCTTTCATAGGATACTTTCTCACAGGAAAATCGTTTCTTTAATTCCTCTGCTTTCAGTCCCATCTCCAGACAGATCCCTTTTCCTCGTTTGCGAATTAACGTATATTCATGTCTTTCACAATATTCCGAAATTTCATGCATATAATAATTCACACTTCGTTCTGAAATCTGCAGCATAGCCGCAATTTTTTTATAGGTCACAAAAGCGTCATCCTGATGTACCAGCACCCCCATAATATCCTCTGCATGTTTAGAAAGCATACGTCTCTTATTTCCTCCTAATCATCTGCCGGGAAAACAATCCCCATCTGTTTTCTTGCCTCATCCATCAGCTCTAATTCCCACAAAGAATACTGATTATGAATTTGAGCGCTCTCTTTTTCCCGAATCAAACGGATAAACTCTTCAATCTCATAGTACATATTATTTTCCTTTTTGGAAATCTTTATTTCTTCCCACTGTTTATTTCGATAACGAATCTTTATATTTTTTGTATCCGGAATTTCTTCGATAATCATTGATCCCTCTTCCCCTTGAATCTGGCTTGGAAGAATTGCATCCGTAATTTTTGAATATATTAATTCTGCCTGCATATCATCATATACAGCAAGAATCGTTCCGTTGGCTTCTGCTCCTGTCTCCAGCTTCATTCCTCTCGCAATGATTTCTCTCGGCATTCCAAACAATTTTACCAATGGATGCACACAGTAGACTCCTATATCCATCAGCGCCCCATTGGATAATTCCGGTCGAAAGGCATTTTCCACAATTCCTTTTTTGTAATTATCGTATCTTCTGGAATACTGACAGTATTGAAATGTTGCTCTTCGTATTTTCCCCAATTTCGGAAGATTTTTCTGAATTGCCGCAAATCCCGGATCAAAAACAGAGCGCATTGCCTCCAATAAAACGACTCCGTTCTTTTTCGCTGCCTTTAACATCCGCTCCAATTCCTTTTTATTGGAAGCAATTGTTTTTTCACACAGTACATGCTTTCCGGCTTCCAGCATCTGTATACTCTGTGTTCCATGACATGAATTAGGGCTTGCAACATAAACCGCATCGATATTTTCTGCCTGCGCCAATGCATCCAGAGAATCATAACAATCTTCAATTCCATATTTCGCTGCATATTCTTCCGCCCGCTTTCTTGTTCTTGAATACGCCGCCTGAACATGAAAATCCTCGCACTGTCTCCCGGCTTCTATAAAACTATCCGTAATAAAATTTGTTCCGATCACCGCAAAACGAACCATACATATACCCCCTTTCACCATTGCTTCACTTTATCTCTATTTTGTATCTTATAGGATCTTCTGATATCTGTCAATTTTGAAACATTTTTTCAAACTTTTTGTTTTTTAAATTGAACTTTTGTTTTTTATTGAACTTTTTTTGCCATTGTGCTACACTTGTTATTGAACTTTTTGCCCAAAATTGAACTTTCGTAATGGGAGGTATCGAATATGACTTCAAAAAATATTTTTGCAGAACGTCTGAAAACTGCAATGACACAAAAGAACATGAAACAGGTAGACCTCATCCGAATCGCAGAAGAACAGGATATAAAGCTGGGAAAAAGCCATGTCAGTCAGTATGTCAGCGGAAAAACGATCCCGCGGCCTGACATTCTTCATTTTCTTGCCCAAACGCTGGATGTCACAGAGGATTGGCTGTCCGGCAGTGGACCCGAAAACTCTTCTGTTCCATCTGACGACAAAGAAGCTTCCGAAAGTCTAAGAGCAGACAAAACCTCTGCACCGGTGCCGCGCCAATTTCAAAAATCATCCAAACTAAATCATGTATTATATGACGTTCGCGGTCCCGTGGTAGACGAGGCAAATCGAATGGAAGACGAAGGTATTCATGTATTGAAATTAAATATCGGAAATCCTGCTCCTTTTGGATTTCATACGCCCGATGAAGTCATCTACGATATCCGCCGTCAGGTCATTGACTGCCAAGGGTATTCTGCCGCACAGGGACTATTTTCTGCAAGAAAAGCAATTATGCAGTATGCTCAGCTAAAAAAAATCCCAAATGTCGCAATTCACGATATCTATACGGGAAACGGCGTCAGTGAATTGATTAATCTTTGTATGTCCGCACTTCTCAATGACGGAGACGAAATTTTAATCCCCTCTCCGGATTATCCGCTTTGGACAGCATGTGCCACTCTCGCCGGAGGGACCCCGGTCCACTATATTTGTGACGAGGAATCCGACTGGTATCCGGACCTTCAGGACATCCGAAAAAAAATCAACCACCGGACCAAAGCAATTGTTCTCATTAACCCCAATAATCCCACCGGCGCTCTATATCCAAAGGAAGTACTGGAAAAAATTGCAGAAATTGCCCGGGAGCATCAGCTGATTATTTTTTCCGATGAAATTTATGATCGGCTGGTTATGGATGAAGAGGAACATATTTCCATCGCCTCTCTTGCCCCGGATTTATTCTGCGTCACCTTCAGCGGTCTTTCAAAATCCCATATGATTGCAGGATTTAGAATCGGCTGGATGGTTTTAAGCGGCAACAAAGAGCTTGCCTCAGATTATATTGAAGGTATCAATATGCTTTCCAATATGAGGCTTTGTTCCAATGTTCCGGCTCAATCTGTCGTTCAAACCGCTCTTGGCGGTCATCAAAGCGTGAATGACTATATTATTCCCGGCGGTCGGATTTACGAACAGCGGGACTATATTTACAAAGCATTAACCGATATTCCGGGCATCAGCGCGGTAAAACCCAAAGCTGCCTTTTATATTTTTCCAAAACTGGATATCAAAAAATTCCATATACAAAATGACGAACAGTTTGCTCTTGATCTGCTTCGCGAGAAAAAAATTCTAATCATTCACGGCGGCGGATTCAATTGGCACAAACCCGATCATTTTCGCGTGGTTTACCTTCCCAGAATGGAAGTATTAAAACAAGCATCCGGAAAAATTGCCGACTTTTTAAGCAGCTATCGCCAATAACTTTATACCTTAATCGCACATAAATGAAAGGTCTGAATGATATGCTCACTTCTAATATAAAAAAAACACAGAAAATGGATATGCTTCACGGAAGTTTGCTGGATAAAATTTTATTATTTGCTCTGCCTTTGGCTGCCTGCAGTATCCTGCAGCAGCTTTTTAATTCTGTCGGCACTGCCGTCGTAGGACGATTTGCAAGCAGTGAAGCCTTGGCGGCAGTCGGCAGCAACGGATCTGTCATCAGTCTCATGGTCACTTTATTTTCGGGAATCTCACTGGGCTCCAATGTTGTAATTGCCAACTATATCGGTCAGGGCAACCACCGAAAAATCCCCATGGTTGTACATACCGCAATTTCTCTGGCACTGATCAGCGGCATACTTCTGCTCTTTCTGGGGCAATTTATTGCTCATCCCATTTTAAAACTTATGGGTGCCCCGGAAAACATTATGGAACTTGCCACATTGTATCTTAAAATTTATTTTTTAGGCATGCCCTTTTTTATGCTTTATGATTTTGGCGCCTCCATTCTCCGAAGTATTGGAGATACCAAACGTCCAATGTACGCTCTGATGGCGTCCGGTATCGTCAATGTAATTCTAAATTTTGTTTTGGTCGTTGGCTTCCATCTGGATGTTGCCGGTGCGGGAATCGCAGCAGTAGCGGCAAATGCTGTCAGCGCAGTCCTTGTTCTTTCTTTTTTGCTTCATGAGACAGAGCCGATCCGTTTCTCCCCGAAGCATCTGATCCTTCACAGGGCCTCTGTGATTCGTATTTTAAGAATCGGCGTTCCCGCCGGACTTCAGGGGATGGTATTTTCCCTTGCCAATGTCTGCATCCAGTCTTCCATCAATGGATTTGGCTCCGATGCGATTGCCGGTTCTGCTGCCGCACTCAATTATGAATATTTCAGCTATTTTCTAGTCAACGCTTTTGCACAAACCATTGTCACATTTACCGGGCAAAATTATGGCGCAAAACAGTTTGACCGATGCAAGAAGCTCTTCCGTCTCGGTATGCTCACCAGCATTTTATTCTGCGGCATTGTCAGCTTAACTTTTGTACTGTTCCGTCCGTTTTTTCTCGGTCTTTACAGCACAGATCCGGCGGTCCTTCACTATGCAAATTTAAGAATTATATTTGTGCTGACCTTTGAGTGCCTCACCAATTCCTATGAGATCAGCGGTGCAGCGCTTCGTGGCTTCGGACGTTCCATGACTCCTGCAGTACTGACTGTTTTCGGTTCCTGCGTCCTTCGCCTAATCTGGGTTTATACCGTCTGTGCCAGATTTCATGATTTTAAACTATTAATGATCATCTACCCGATTTCCTGGGTCATCACGGGAATTTTGGTTTTGTCTGCTTATTTCCGGACAAGAAAGAAACTGTTTGCAATCTGAACACGCACAAAAATCCCTCCTTGCCAAACTTTAATAAGGAGGGATTTTATGTACTTATTTTGATTTTTCATATTGACGCAGCTCTCGAAGAGCTTCCCCTGACATAGCATATAAAATAAAAATATTAAAAACGGTCATTAATCCGATCCCAACATCCCCCAAATCCCAGACGAACGTGTACGTCTGAATTCCGCCGATAAACAGCATGACCAGGGCTAAAATTTTATAAGCTGTCTGATATTTCCAATGATCCCCGAAAAGATACGCTACATTAGATCTGGCATAAAACAGAATACCGAGAAAAGTAGAGAAGCTAAACATCCAAAGGGTCACTGCAATAAAAATAACGCCAAATCTTCCTAAATGAAACTGCATTGCAGTTTGTAAAAGTTCCATTCCGCTTAATCCGGCAGTCAGATGCTGCGGAGCCAAAAGCATCAGCATTGCGGTACAGCTGCAGATTACAATAGTATCAATAAAAACTCCCAGCGCCTGCACCAATCCCATCTTTGCAGGATGTTCGGTGTCCGCTGCGGCTGCAGCACAAGGCGCAGAACCTGATCCCGCTTCATTTGAAAACAATCCTCTCTTTACACCGTTCATTAATACAGCTCCAAATCCTCCTGCAACCATCTGGCGAATTCCAAAGGCTTCCTGAAAAATTCTTGTAAATACTCCCGGAAGACTTGTAAGATTCGTTAAAATTACAAAAACAGTGATGCCAAAATAAATAACCGCCATAATCGGAACCATCAGATCCAGCACCTTTACTGTGGCATTTTTCCGAAGTACAATCACTGCAGCCAGACAGGTCAGTGCGATGGATGTATAAAGAGGCGGTACTGAAAATGCATTTTGAAAGGAAGATGCCACAGAGTTACTTACCACCTGACTGATTCCACACCAGCAGATCAAACCGGAAATCGCAAACAAAACTGCCAGCAGTACGTGCTTACGCTGCTTGCCCTGCCTTTTTTCTATAAAGTGATGAATATAGTATGCAGGTCCCCCTCGATAACCGCCGTAGAGCGGATCTTTTTCTTTGTGAAGCTGTGCCAATGTTGCCTCAATAAAGGCAGTAGAAGATCCCAGCAGTGCCATAATCCACATCCAAAAAACGGCTCCCGCACCTCCCGCAGAAATCGCTGCCACCACTCCTGTCAAATTTCCCATTCCGACCCTGGTCGCCGTAGAAACAATCAGAGTCTGAAATGATGATAAGCTGCTTTTTTCCCCTCGATTTTCCAGCAGAGCCCGGACCATATCAGGAAACAGACGTATCGGCAAAAATTTTGTCCGAATTGTAAAAAAGATCCCCGCAGGAACAAGGAGTAAAATAAGAAGAGAGATTCCCAGACTTCCCCCTCCGGGAAGCGGAATTAAAATCCAATCCCCCCACAAAAAATTATAAACGGTTTCAATGAGAGCAATCATTACAATCCTATCCTTTCAAAAAATTCAGGTATGCTCTCCACATACCTGTCTTGTCATATTTCTTTTTTCATTATATAATAAGTTCGATCATCTGTAAAATTAATAGTTTTGTTGTTTACCATTAATATTTTCGATGGAGGAATCCCAATGGACTTAAAAAATATTGAAAGCTTTATCTGTGTCGCCGAGATGAATAGTTTTACAAAAGCTGCAGACAAACTCGGATACTCTCAATCCACTATTTCCTTTCAGATAAAACAGCTGGAAAAGCAGCTGGACACTACGCTGTTTGAACGTGTGAATCATACAATCAAACTCACCAATCACGGACAGGAAATTTTATCACTTGCCCACCAGATCATGCAGCTCTCCTCCGCTATGGAGAAAGTTTCCGATATTTCCCGCCCTCTGTCAGGACATTTGCGGATTGCAATGGCAGAATCTCTCTGTCAGCATCTTTTTCGAGATAATTTTCAGGCATTTCACGAAAAATATCCCAATATCTCTCTAAAAGTTCTTACAACCAGTACGGAAGAAATGTTCCGTCTATTGAAACAAAATGAAGCTGATCTTGTTTATACTTTGGATAAACATATTTATCATCCCAATTATATGATTGCCTCCGAAAAAAAAGTCGGCATGCATTTCGTTGCGGCTTCCGATCATCCTCTCTGTCAAAAACCAGCCATTCCTCTCACAGAAATCATCGCACATCCAATGATTCTCACCGAAAAAGGAATGAGCTATCGCAAGCTTCTGGAAGAAGATCTTGCCAGCCGCTCCCTCGCTGTGGACCCTTATCTTGAAATCGGAGATCCTTCCCTCATCTGCCGGCTGATTTCACAAAATCTCGGATTATCCTTTCTTCCGGATTTTGTAACAGAGCATTTTGTACAAAACGGACTCCTTCGGCGATTGAATGTTCCGGGGTTTTCCATTGATATCTGGATTCAGCTTTTATATCACCGTGAAAAATGGTGCTCTCCCGAAATGAACTGTGTCATACAGTATCTCCAGCATTAATATTTTTGAAGGCATCTATGGAATCCTAATGATCAGCCAATGTGTAATCTTTATCCGTTAATGTAAAGTCAAGTCCCGGGCTTACAAAAACTCTTTTATTTTTATCCACAAAAATCGCTTTTGCATGATATTTTTTCAACAATTCCTGACTTTTTTCCACTCCCAGCGCGAAACAGGCCGTGGATAATCCATCACTGTCAATCCCGGAACTGCACACAATGGTACAGGATGTCAAATCCGTTTTCACCGAATATCCGGTTTTGGAATCTAAAATATGAAAATATCTTTTTCCGGTTTCGGAATCTGTAAAATATTTTTCATAGTCTCCCGATGTTGAAATACTGGTATCCCCCTCTACCTTTAACCCTCCGAGAATTTCTCCATCCTTTCCAGAAGGATTTTGAATTCCCACAGTCCATTCGCTGCCATCCGGCTTTTCTCCGTAGACATAGATACTGCCGCCCAGAGCAATGGTCGCTCCCGTAATTTTATCATTTTGTTTTAACAGTTTTTTTCCTTCATCTATTCCGATCCCTTTTCCATATGCGCCCAGATCAAACTGTGTATTTGCATTTCGGGCTGAGATCTTCCCATTTTTCTTTATCGTAATATGAGATCCATTTTCAGCCAGACCATCCATCGCCTTTTCAATGTCTGACGCTTCCGGTACTTGCGGATGATCTGATTTTAAATTCTCTGATTCAAAATTCCAAAGGGTTGTGAGAGAACCAATCGAAGGATCTACCGTATTTCTCCCATCGGCATAGGAATCCCTGCTGATTTTTAATGCCCGGGAAAGCCATCCTCTAAGCGGTTGGGCAATCTCTGCCTTTCCATTTTGTCGTTTCATCTGCCGGTTTAGCCTGGCCAGTGCAGAATCCTCCACTCTCCACGAAAGCTGTTCCTTTTCCAGCTGCTTCATCTTTTCTACAATTTTTTGTTCCGCTGTTTCTAAGTTTGTGTCAGTTCCGTATAATGTAATATTGGTGACTGTTCCCATTGCAAAATCTGTGTGATGATAAGATGTTGCCTCTTGTTTTTTCTCACATCCAGCGAAAAGAAAAACCATCAGCATCATCCACAATCCCACTTGTATTCTTTTTCTCATGACTTCCCCCATCTTTTAATTTGCAAACAACTGTTTCGGTATCTTCTTTAAAAGAACTGCACTTAAAACTCCAACAAACACTCCTGCAATGGTGCCGGTTATCAAAAGCACCGGCGCATAATAATAGATTCTGACATTTTCCATCAACAACACCGCAACGCTCAGCTGTCCGATATTATGAGCCACCCCTCCTCCGACACTAATTCCAATTTCAGAAAATCCTTTGACTTGCTTTAAGATTCCCATCACAGCCAGACTCAAAATTCCTCCTGCAAGACTGTATACAATTGTCATTGGATTTCCAAATAAAAAGCCTGCCAAAACAATCCGAATCACCGAAATGCCCAAAGCTCTTCTCCATGTCGTAAAAAACAATAAAATAATAATTACTCCATTGGCAAGCCCTATCTTTACTCCTGGTATTCCCACTGAAATCGGAAGCAGAACTTCCATGTAGGACACCACCAAAGATACTGCCAGAAATAATCCATCTGCAGCTAACCTTTTTGTATTCATTCCCATCTCCTATTTTGTGATTCCGTCCAATTCCTGCTCTTTCGTATCCGACTGAATTTCAATGACAACTTTATGCGGCAAACACACGATGGTTTCTCCGACCTTTGTAATTGCCTTATGCTTCTTACAAATCTGATCGGGGCAGTCCGCCTCTTTCATCCGCACACTGCGATCCTTGATTTCTAAGACATTCTTCCCATCCTCCACCGGAATTTCATACACCTGATCGTTTGAAAGCCGACTTTCACAGACCTGCTTTCCGTCTACAGTGACAACGACACGACTCCCGTCTCGCTGCGTCCACCGAAGAATTTCAAATCCTCCAATCGCTGCAAGTAAAATCACCACAATTAAAATTATATCTTTCTTTTTCATCATTCTATACCCGAATCTGTCCGAGCACTTCTCCGATCGGATCTGTAATGCAAAGATCCGCCTGCTGATCTCTGGAGGTGGCGTCGCGATTTAATACTGCCAAATATTTTCCTCGAAAATAGTCAATCATTCCTGCAGCCGGATAGACCACCAGAGAAGTTCCCCCAATGATCAGCATATCGGCTTTTGAAATTGCCCGGACCGCACTCTGCATCGTCGTAGCGTCCAGCCCCTCCTCATAGAGAACTACATCCGGTTTTACAACACCGCCGCAGTCTTCACAATACGGGATCCCTTTGGAATTTACGATAAAGTCGACATTATAAAACTTTCCGCACTTCTGACAATAATTGCGATGTACGCTCCCATGAAGTTCTAAAACATTTTGGCTCCCCGCCGCCTGATGAAGACCGTCAATATTCTGAGTCACAATCGCTGAAAGCTTCCCTTTCTGTTCAAGTTCTGCCAGTTTTTTATGTGCCTTATTGGGCTTTGCTTCGGTAAAAATCATTTTATTTTTATAGAAGTCAAAAAACTCCTCTGTCTTTTGTACAAAAAATGTATGACTAACCATAACTTCCGGAGGATATTTGTAAGTCTGGTGATACAATCCATCCGTACTGCGAAAATCCGGAATCTGACTTTCTGTGGAAACTCCGGCGCCGCCAAAAAATACAATCTTCTGACTTTCATCGATCATCTGCTGCAATCTTTCTATTTTTTCTTTCTCCATCTTCAAACCTCCGTCCTTTTTCAGAACTATTTTACTAAAAAACCAATGGCTCGTCCAGAATTCTCATCAAACTCCCTGCCGGAAACAGTTTCACTTGCGATTTTTCCCGTATTGACAGGCTATGATGCCGACTGAGAATGTTTCTTCGGTTGTCCGAGTTTTCTCCATACCGTCAACATCATTGTCATAAAACAAGCTGTTCCCCCGATCAAATTAGAAATCGGCTCCGACCAAAAAACTCCATTGACTCCAAGCTGTTTGATATAGGGGAGCAATACCGCCAGAGGAACCACAATTACAATTTTCCGAAAGATTGAGAAAAATGTTGCCTGTTTTGCCTTTCCCAATGCTACAAATGTCGCCTGACCGGAGAATTGCAGTGTCATAAAGATAAAACCAAAAAAGTAAATATGTAACGCTGGAACTGCTTCCTCCATCAGTTCTCCGCTTCCGTTAAAAATATGAATAAACAATTCCAGAAACAGCACAACACAAAGCCAGGCTAATGAAGTATACAAAAGACAGGCTCCGGTAATAAATCGAATACTCTCTCTGACTCTCCGATTTTCTCCTGCCCCATAATTAAAACCGATCACCGGCTGAGCGCCATTGGTAATTCCGGTAACCGGCATCGTTAAAATATCCCGGACCGAATTTAAAATTGTCATCACCCCTATATAAAGATCTCCTCCGAAATTTTGAAGCTGAGCATTACATACAATCTGTACTGCTCCATTGGTTGCTGCCAGGGTAAAGCCGGAAATTCCCATGGCCGTTATTTCTTTCGCCAGTTTCCAATCTAAAAAGAACTTTTTCGGATTCAACCGCAAAATTGCTCTGGGGCCGCTTAAAAATTTAATGGCAAAAAACGCAGAAAAGCATTGTGAAAGCACCGTCGCAATAGCAGCTCCCCGGACTCCCAGATGAAATCCGAAAATAAAAACAGGATCCAGCACCAGATTACTGACCGCGCCGCACAGAATTGTATACATTCCGATTTTCCCAAATCCCTGTGCGTTAATAAAGTTATTCATTCCAAGACTGATCATTACAAAAGCCGTCCCCAAAAGATATAACTGCAAATAATCTCTGGCATACGGATAAATAACGTCACTGGCTCCAAAGGCATACAAAACAGGTTTCATAAAAATAAAACCGACTGCCATCAATCCAACTCCCGTAAACACCAGAAGTGTATAGGAACACTTCATAAGATTTTCTGCTCTCTTATACTCCTTTTTTCCTCTGGCAATGGAACAAAGCGGCGCTCCGCCCATTCCAAACAGATTGGCAAATGCACTTAAAATTGTAATCACCGGAAATGTCAGCCCCAATCCGGTCAACGCCAACGTTCCTTCTACCGGAATTCTTCCGATATAAATCCGGTCCACAATATTATATAAAAGATTAATAACCTGTGCCAAAGTCATGG
>CAJMHU010000033.1 GCA_905213305.1 uncultured Anaerostipes sp. | reverse complement strand
TACAAAAATATATGATTTTTATGTTATTTATCTCTTGACATCACACCGCTGGACTCAGATGATGTTTTTATTGTTATAGGTAGTATAATATAAAAAAATTTTTTATGCAATCAATGAATTTGTTGTTTTTACAACAGAATATTCAAAAAAAAATAATTTATAATAGCAGTACAAAAGAAAAAGGAGAAAGAAAACATGATTCGTAGAATTATTCATATTGATGAAGAAAAATGTAATGGCTGTGGTCTTTGTGCTGAGGCTTGTCATGAAGGTGCAATTGGAATGAGAGACGGAAAGGCAAAACTTTTAAGAGATGACTATTGCGATGGTTTGGGTGACTGCCTGCCGGCATGCCCTGTGGAAGCAATTTCATTTGTGGAGCGCGAAGCGGCTGCCTATGACAAGGCGGCAGTAGAGGAAAATATGAAAAAACGAGGAGAGAAAGCTCCTGTGTATACAGGATGCCCCGGAAGCAGACCGCAGACCATGAACCATAATACAAAACAGCAAAAGGAAGCCGGGATAATTACTGCGGTACAGACTCAATTGATGCAGTGGCCGGTGCAGTTAAAGCTGGTACCAGTCAATGCACCGTATTTTGAAAATGCAAATCTTTTAATTGCGGCGGATTGTACGGCGTATGCTTACGGAAATTTTCATCAGGAGTTTATGAAGAAGAAAGTAACGTTGATTGGCTGTCCGAAATTGGATGAAGGAGATTATGCAGAAAAAATAACACAGATTCTTTTGCAAAATGAAATTAAAAGTATAACGGTTGTGCGCATGGAGGTTCCATGCTGCGGCGGAATTGAAAATGCGGTGAGAACAGCATTGCAGAATTCCGGAAAGGTGATTCCGTGGCAGGTTGTGACAATCTCAACGGACGGAAAGCTTTTAGATGACTGATTTATAGAAGAATCCCCTCTTTTGGGGATTCTTTCTTGTGTTCCATGTTTTTCTATGATACACTTGTAAATTGATATATATTGACAAAAAAGAAGGAAAGGAAACACAATTTTCATGGGATGGAATAAGATTACAATCAATACACTGACATCTGCAGAAGATATGATTAGTTATGAGCTGACAGAGCTTGGAGTTCTCGGAGTGGAAGTGGAAGACCATGTGTCTTTGACAGAAGAGGAGATGAAAGTGATGTATGTAGATCTTTTGCCGGATGATATTGCCCCGGACGACGGAACTGCAAAGATTCACTGCTATTTTGATGAAAAGGATGATTTGGAACAGATTACCATGAAGATTCAGGCAATGCTTGATCGCTTGAGTGAGTTTATGGAAATTGGAGAAGGAAGTATCTCTTTTGATAAGACAAAGGAAGAGGATTGGGTGAATAATTGGAAGAAATTTTTTAAACCAATTCGTCTGGATGAACAAATTGTAATAAAACCTACCTGGGAAACATTGGAGGAACAAAAAGAAGATGGCATAGTGGTTGAGATTGATCCCGGAACGGCTTTTGGTACCGGATCTCATGAGACGACGAAACTTTGTATTCAGGGAATGAAGCCCTATATCCGAAAGGATACAAACATATTAGATGTTGGCTGCGGAAGCGGAATTCTTTCGATCATTGCTTTAAAACTAGGGGCAGGGCGTGCAGTACTGACGGACATTGATCCTCATGCGATATCGGCATCGAAGGAAAATTTTCAAGTCAATCATATAAGACCGGAGTTGTTTGAACTGCATCAGGGAAATGTGCTGGATGATCCTGAATTTTCAAAATCCTTAGGTACAAAATGTTATTCTTTGGTGGCTGCTAATATTTTGGCAGACGTCATTTCTCCTTTGATTGAGATTGTGGATAACTTTTTGACAGAAGATGGAGTTTTTGTTATTTCAGGAATTATTGATACGAAAGAACAGGAAATTTCACAGAAGCTTGTAAAATTTGGATTTGAGATTTTGGAGACGCGAAGAATGAAAGACTGGGTCTCTTTCACGGCAAAAAAGAGGTAAAAAATGTACCGTTTTTTTATAAAAGAAGATCAGATTTTGGATGGATATGCAGTGATACAGGGTGCGGATGTCAATCATATCAAAAATGTTTTGCGGATGCGGATCGGTGAAGAAGTTTTTTTAAGTTGCGAAGGAGCTTTAGAATACGAATGTTGTCTGGAGGAATTTACAGATCAGGAAATCCGAGCAAAGATTGTAGACGTCCATGGAATGGAAGCGGAGCTTGCGTCAAAAATCATATTATATCAGGGCATTCCCAAAGGTGACAAAATGGAGCTGATTGTTCAGAAGGCAGTGGAACTGGGGGTTTCGGAGATTGTGCCGGTGGCAATGAAACGCTGCGTGGTTAAATTAGATGAAAAAAAGGCGCAAAAAAAGGTAAATCGCTGGAATAGCATTTCCTTGAGTGCCGCGAAACAAGCAAAGAGAGGGATCATTCCAAACGTATCCCAAGTTAAAACGTTTCAGGAAGTTCTTGAGGAAGCAAAACATCTGGAGCTGTTTTTGGTTCCTTATGAGGAAGCAAAAGGAATGGAAAAATCCAGAGAGCTGATGGAATCTGCGAGAGGGAAAGCGTCCATTGGAATTATCATCGGACCGGAGGGCGGATTTGAAAAAGAAGAAATTGATGCTTTGAGGGAAGCCGGAGCTGAGACGATGACTCTTGGAAAGCGTATTCTCAGAACAGAAACTGCCGGTATGACAGTGCTGTCTATATTGATGTTTATGTTGGAAGAATAGGAGAGAAGCTATGATTTATTTTGATAATGCGGCAACAACCCGCGTCTTTCCGGAGGTTCTCGCAGCGATGCAGGAAGCGATGGAAGTAACTTACGGAAATCCATCTGCAAAACATATCAAAGGGATGGAAGCAGAAAACAAGATCAGGGAAGCACAGGAAGTGATTGCAAAAACTTTGCGGGCAAAACCAAAAGAAATATTTTTTACTTCTGGCGGCACGGAATCCAACAACACTGCGATTTTGGGAACTGCAATGGCAAATCGAAGAAAGGGAAAGCATATTGTTACGACAAAGATTGAACATGCTTCTGTCTATGAACCCATGAACTATCTGGAAGGGCTTGGATTTGAGATAACCTATGTGGATGTGGATTCTTCCGGAACTGCGGATCTTGTTCAACTGGAGGAGGCAGTCAGAGAAGACACAATTCTTGTTTCCTGTATGATGGTAAACAATGAAATTGGCACGGTAGAGCCCATTTCAGAAATTGGAAAGATTCTAAAAGAAAAAAATTCCAGGACAATTTTCCATGTGGATGCAATTCAGGCTTACGGGAAAATTCCGGTGATTCCGAAAAATATGGGAATTGATTTGCTCTCCATGAGCGGTCATAAAATTCATGGACCAAAAGGGGTCGGATTTCTATATATAAAAGAAGGAACAAAGATTTCACCGATTATGTTTGGAGGCGGACAGCAGAAAGGAATGCGTTCCGGTACGGAAAATGTACCGGGCATTGCCGGGCTTTCCTGTGCCTGTGAAAAAATGATTGGGAATCAGTATGAAACTGCAGAAAAAATTCAGAAAATCAAAGAATATTTTCAAAGAAGAGTTCAGGAAATAGAAGGAATTCAGGATAACTCAGGACAGGCGCCGCATATAGCAAGTATTAGCTTTCAGAAGCTGCGAAGTGAGGTACTTCTTCATGCGCTGGAGGAGAGAGGAATTTATGTTTCTTCCGGATCTGCCTGTTCATCCAACAAAAAGCAAGCAGTCAGCGGAACATTAAATGCCATTGGATTGAAGGATGAATGGAAAGATGGGACACTGCGATTTAGTTTTTCAGTAGAAAATACGAAGGAAGAAGTAGACGAGACAATTGAAGTGTTGAAGGAACTAACGCCGATGCTTCGGAGATTTGTAAGGAAATAAAAAGGAGAGAGAAATGAAAGTAACAGCCTTTTTGATTAAGTATGGTGAGATTGCCATTAAAGGAAAGAACCGATATATGTTTGAGGATGCTCTGATGAAGCAGATTCGTTTTGCAATGAAGCCAGTTGGGGACTTTCAGGTGCGAAAAGAGTCCGGACGTATGTTTGTGGAGAGCAGAGGGGAATTTGATTACGACGAGGCCGTAGAGGCGCTTCAGAGGGTCTTTGGGATCGTTGGAATTTGTCCGATGGTGATTGAGGAACACAAAGACATAGAAAGTTTGCGTAGGACAGTGCTGGCTTTTATTGACGAACAATATCCGGTCAAAAATTTTACATTTAAAGTGCATGCAAGAAGAGGAGACAAGCAGTTTCCATTGGATTCCATGTCAATTAATATGGATCTTGGAGAAAAAATGCTGGAGGCCTTTGATGGGATAAAAGTTGATGTTCATCAACCGGACGTCATGGTAAATATTGAGGTTCGGAAATATATTTATATTTATTCTCAGGAAATAAAGGGTCCGGGCGGAATGCCGGTGGGAACCAACGGGAAAGCGATGCTGTTATTATCCGGAGGGATTGACAGCCCGGTAGCAGGTTATATGATTGCAAAGCGTGGAGTGCGGATTGACGCTACCTATTTTCACGCACCGCCTTATACCAGTGAAAGAGCAAAACAAAAAGTCGTCGATCTTGCAAAGATTGTGGCAAAATATGCAGGACCGATCAATCTCCATGTGGTTAATTTCACAGATATTCAGCTGGCTATTTATGAAAGGTGTCCGCATGATGAATTAACGATTATTATGCGCAGATATATGATGAAGATTGCGCAGCATTTTGCCGGAGAAAACGATGGGCTTGCGCTCATTACCGGAGAGAGTATCGGTCAGGTGGCAAGTCAGACCATTCATAATTTGGCAATTACCAATGAAGTTTGTGAGATGCCGGTATTTCGGCCTTGTATCGGGATGGATAAGCAGGAAATTGTGAACATTGCAGAAAAGATTGGGACGTTTGAAATCTCCATTCAGCCATTTGAAGACTGCTGTACGATTTTTGTTGCAAAACATCCGGTGACAAAAGGAAACTTAAAAAGAATTCAAAAATCAGAAAAGCATTTGGAAGATGTAATCGAAAAGCTTATGCAGGAAGCCATTGATTCTACAGAGGTTCTTCATGTAAAATAAATGGCTGGATGCGATGCAGAATGTCATCTGTCTGGTCGGAATCTATGGTAAGCTGCAGCGGTTTGGATAAATCCAGACTGAGCATATTCATCAGTGATTTTGCATCAATTGCGTACTGATCGGCAATAATCTCAATGTTGCCGGGAAAGTGATTGAGGGTATCGACAAATATGTATAAATCTTTGACTGAATTTATCTTGATGAACGTGTCACACAGCATAATGAAACTCCTTTATCAGATGAAAGCTTTTGGGCAGAAAATCAGCCCGCTTGTCAATGTCAAGGATAGTGTACTCGTATTTTGTCAAAAAGTCAATAAGAAAGGAACTTTATGAATTTACAAGGAAAACGGGCGGCGATCGTGACTTTGGGATGTAAGGTAAATCAATATGAGACGGACGCCATGTACGGAATGTTAAAGGAAGCAGGGGTAACTCTGGTGGATTCTAAGGAAGCGGCAGATATTTATATTGTAAATACGTGTTCTGTGACGAATATGGCAGAGCGAAAGTCGCGTCAGATGCTGCATCGGGCGAAAAAGAAAAATCCCAATGTAGTTGTGGTGGCGGTGGGATGTTACGCTCAGGTCGGAAAAGAAGAGCTGTCAAAGGATCAAAAGATCGATCTGATTATCGGAAATAATAAGAAGAAGCATTTAGTACAAATTTTGGAAACTTATAGGGAGACAGAAGTTCAAAAAACAGAGGTTCTGGATATTGCCAGAGATGAAATCTATGAAGATCTTCAGGTAAAGCAGCTAAAAGAGCATACAAGAGCCTATATTAAGGTCCAGGACGGATGCAATCAGTTTTGTTCTTACTGTGTCATTCCTTATGCCAGAGGAAGAGTGAGAAGTCGGGAGAAAAATCAGGTTTTAGAAGAAATCAGAAATCTTGCGGAGGGGGGATGCCGGGAATTTGTTATTACCGGGATTCATGTAACTTCCTATGGAAAGGATTTCGAGAATATAACACTCATTGATTTATTGGAAGAAATTTCAAAGATTCCTGGCGTTCAAAGACTTCGTTTGGGATCCTTGGAACCGGGATTTATTACAGAAGATACAGTAAAGCGCCTAAGTCAGATGAAAAGCTTTTGTCCGCATTTTCATTTGTCGCTGCAAAGCGGATGTGATTCTGTGCTAAAAAGAATGAATCGCAAGTATACAACGGCGCAGATCAGGGAAAAATGTGATTGTATCCGGCGCTATTTTAAGAATCCGGCTCTGACAACGGATATTATCGTTGGATTTCCCGGAGAAACAGATGAGGAATTTGAACAGACGCGAGCCTTTTTAGAGGAAATCAATCTCTATGAGATGCATATATTTAAATATTCTATCCGAAAAGGAACGAAAGCGGCAGATATGGTTCCTCAGATTGATGACCAGAAGAAATCCTACAGAAGCGGCGTATTGCTGGAGATGTCCAGAAGACATCAGCGTGCATTTGAAGAAGCACAGATTGGACAGGTTCGGGAAGTTTTAGTTGAAGAGAAGATTCACGGAAAGAAAAACATTTATACAGGACATACAAAAGAGTATATGAAGGTGGCAATATCCAGCAGTCAACCCCTGGAAAATCAGATCATACCGGTGACGATCTCAGAGATTTCAGAGGATGGTTTGGTAACTGCTGTAATGAAAAAGTGTTAAGTTCTCATGAAATTTTGGGTTTTCCATTGCTATTTCACACGTTTTATATTAAAATGGAACTACATGAAAGGGACGTGATAATTATGGATAACAATCGTACACAGCATTTTTCAGTTGTAAAAGAAGAATTCGACGTATATATGATTTTAGAGCGTGTATACGAAGCTTTACAGGAAAAAGGTTATAATCCTGTAAACCAGATCGTTGGATATCTGATGTCAGGAGATCCGACATATATTACCAGTCATAAGAATGCAAGAAGCATTATTAATAAGGTGGAGCGGGACGAGATTATGGAGGCTCTGCTTGAGAACTATATTGATACGAAATTAAAGTAGACAAGTGATATTATGAGAGTCTTAGGATTGGATTATGGGACAAGAACGGTAGGTGTGGCACTGAGTGACGAATTGGGACTGACAGCTCAGCCTTTGGAGACGATCACCCGCAAGGATGCGAAGAAGCTTCGCAGGACTTATGCACGGATTGAAGAGTTGGTGAAAGAATATCATGTCGATACCATTGTTCTTGGGTTTCCCAAAAATATGAATAATACGATTGGCGAACGGGGAAATGATACGATAGATTTCCGCGATGCTTTAGTGCGTCGTACAGGAGCAGAAGTGGTCTTATGGGATGAAAGACTTACAACGGTGGCATCAGAGAGAGTTTTGATGGAAAGCGGTGTGCGCCGTGAGAACCGGAAGAAAGTGATAGACCAGATTGCCGCGTCTTTGATTTTACAGGGATATTTAGATTCCCTATAAGAAAGGAAGTAACAATGAGAGAAAAAGAGAATCAAATTCTTTTTCTGGACGAAGATGGTAACGAAATTGAATTTATTGTTTTAGAGCAGACAACGCTTGCGGGAAGGAACTACCTTTTGGTAGCGGATTCTATGGAAGAAGACGGAGTTGTTTTGATTATGAGAGAAATTCAGCTGGAGGATGATTATGTATCCTATGAAGTTGTTGAGGACGAAGCGGAGTTGGATATGATCTCAAAAATATTTAATGAGTTAACGGATGATTTTGAAGTAAGTTTATAAGAATATTTGGAAGAAAAACGCGCCACATGGAAAATTTTTCTAGGGTGGCTTGTTTTTCGGATGCTCGAAATAAAACAATAGATTGTCAGACTGATAGAAAATGGAGGAAGAACGTTGAGAGACAATCAGCAAAGACAACAGGTAAAATCAAGAAAAGCAAATGATTCAAAAGAGAAAAGGGTATATAATAAAAACGGCTATCAATCAAGAGGGCGGCGCAGTCCGGCACAGAGAAGAAAGCCAAGTTCAGTGAAGGTGATTCCGCTGGGAGGACTTGGGCAGATCGGAATGAATATTACGGCATTTGAATGCAACAATCAGATTTTAATTGTAGACTGCGGGCTTGCATTTCCGGACGATGATATGCTGGGGATTGATTTAGTCATTCCGGATATCACCTATTTAAAGGAAAATGCATCAAAAATCCGAGGACTTGTGATTACCCATGGACATGAAGATCATATTGGTGCAATTCCATATTTTGAGAAGGAGCTGAATGTTCCCATTTATGCCACAAAGCTTACCATGGCTTTGATTGAGAACAAATTGAAAGAGCATGGGTCTCTGAATTTAGTGGAACGTCATGTGGTGTCTCATGGAGATCGGATAAGACTGGGTATTTTTGATGTAGAGTTTATTAAGACCAATCACAGTATTGCAGATGCGGCAGCTTTGGCAATTACAACACCTGCAGGCGTCATTATTCATACCGGGGATTTTAAAGTGGATCATACGCCGCTGTTTGGAGAGGCGATTGATCTTGCAAGGTTTGCGGAGCTTGGAAATAAAGGGGTTCTTGCACTGATGGCGGATAGTACCAATGTGGAGCGCCAAGGATATACACCGTCCGAAAAAAATGTAGGAAAACGTTTGGACAGTCTGTTTGCAGAACACTTGAAAGGCAGAATGATTATTGCGACCTTTGCATCCAATGTGGACCGTGTGCAGCATATTATTAATTCAGCTCACAAATATGGAAGAAAAGTTGCAGTGGAAGGTCGCAGTATGGTCAACATCATTGATACAGCTTCAGAGCTCGGATATATCAAAATACCTAAAAATACATTGATTGAGACTGATCAGATTAGAAATTACCCGGATGATCAGATTGTATTAATTACAACAGGAAGTCAGGGGGAAACAATGGCGGCATTATCCCGCATGGCAAACTCGACCCATAGAAAAGTGTCGATTATGCCGACAGATACGATTATTTTCAGCTCCAGTCCGATTCCTGGAAATGAAAAAAATATTTCCAAGATTATGAACGAATTGGCAGCAAAGGGAGCGCAGGTGGTGTTTGAGGATACCCATGTATCCGGGCATGCATGCAGAGAAGAGCTGCGTCTGATGTATGCGTTAACAAAACCGAAATATGCAATTCCGGTTCACGGAGAGTACCGTCATTTAATGCGGCATCAGGAGCTGGCAGTAGAGATGGGAATTGCCAAACAAAATGTATTTGTGCTTTCAGAGGGCGATGTTTTAGAGTTGAATAAACGACAGGGAAAGGTTGTGGAGAAAGTTCATGCAGGCGGAATCCTTGTAGACGGACTTGGTGTTGGTGATGTAGGAAATATTGTTTTGAATGATCGTAAAATGCTGTCGCAGAACGGTTTAATTATTGCCACAGTAACTCTTCAGAAGCACGGAAATCAGATTCTGGCAGGTCCGGATATTGTATCCAGAGGATTTGTCTATGTAAGAGAGTCAGAATCGCTGATGGAAGGCGCCAGAGAGGTTGCTTTGGATGCTGTGGAGGAATGTATGGAGCGCAATATTACAGATTGGGCAAGGATTAAGACGAAGATTAAAGATGAATTGAGCAACTATATCTGGAAACGAACAAAACGGAATCCGATGATTCTTCCGATTATTACAGAGGTTTAGCATGAGTTCTTCTGAAGATAAAAAAATTTTGAGATCAGAGTCTTTTCAATTATTTTTTCGGACGTTGTCTTGGGTATTTCTTGTTTGCATGGTGTTTTGCATCTTTTACGGAACTTACTTTATTGCAGAGCAGACGTTTTCAAATCCGGCATATAATACGGAAAGCCAAAAGAAAATCACAGTGATTGTGAGTGATTCGGAAACACAGGAGGAAGTTGCAAAGCAGTTGGTAAGAAAGAAATTGATTTATGGGAAAAACCGATTTCTAATCCGAAAATATTTTTCAAAATACCAGGAAAAGGAGTTTCAGCCGGGAATCTATGAGTTTTCACAGTCTCAGGGAATGGATGATATAATGGGGATTCTGTGTGGAGATCAAGTATCGGAGGAGATTATACAATGATTGTGGATGCAAATATTACAGAATATATCCGCTCATTGATCAGGGAAGAAGAAAATGATTTAGCACAAATTGAATACGAGGCCAGAGAGCAGCATGTTCCTATTGTCAAACCAGAGACAAAAGAATTGCTGCGAACTCTGGTACTGTTAAAAAAACCGATGAAAATCCTGGAAGTTGGTGCAGCTGTGGGATTTTCATCTCTTTATATGAATTATTATCAACCGGAGGGTGGAAAGGTCCTGACAATTGAGCGAAATGAAACTAGAATTTTAAAAGCCAGAGAAAATATTAGAAAGATGGGCAGTGAAGGTCAGGTGACTTTGCTGGAGGGAGATGCTGTTGAGATTTTAAAGGAGATCGAAGATACTTTTGATCTGATTTTCGTGGATGCCGCAAAGGGACAGTATATTCATTTTTTAGAGGATGCATTAAGGCTTTTGGCGCCAGAAGGCGTATTGATTTCTGACAATGTACTTCAAGACGGAGATATTGCGAAATCGAGGTATGCCATTGAGCGGAGGGACCGTACCATTCATAAGCGGATGAGAGCTTATTTGGATGCTGTAAAGCATCATGCATTACTGGAGACTGCCATCCTTCCGGTAGGTGATGGCGTAGCAATCAGCATAAAGACAGGAGAAACCAATGAGAAAAATTGAATTATTAATTCCGGCGAGCAATTTAGAAGTATTAAAGATTGCAGTTTTATACGGGGCGGATGCAGTCTATATTGGCGGAGAGATGTATGGTCTGCGGGCGAAGGCAAAGAATTTTTCTATGGAGGATGTAAAAAAAGGAATTGAGTTTGCTCACAGCCATGGAGTAAAAGTTTATATTACTGCCAATATTGTGGCTCACAATTGTGATTTAGAGGGAATTAAAGAGTATTTTAAGGAATTAAAGGAAATAAAGCCAGATGCATTGATTATATCGGACCCAGGAGTATTTATGCTGGCAAAGGAAATTTGTCCGGAGATTGAGCGTCATGTCAGCACGCAGGCAAATAGTACCAATTATGCAACTTATAATTTCTGGTATGAGCAGGGTGCATCCCGGGTTGTCTCTGCCCGCGAGTTATCTTTGGATGAGATCAGAGAGATCCGTGCTAACATTCCGGAGGATATGGAGATTGAATCTTTTGTTCACGGTGCTATGTGCATTTCTCATTCCGGACGGTGTCTTTTAAGCAATTATTTTACCGGAAGGAATGCCAACAGTGGAGAGTGTACCCATCCTTGCCGCTGGAAATATTCCGTGATGGAAGAAACAAGACCGGGAGAATATATGCCGGTATATGAGAATGAACGGGGAACCTATATATTTAACTCTAAGGATTTGAATATGATTGAGCATTTGGATCAGATTCTTGGTGCCGGAATTGACAGTCTGAAGATTGAGGGGCGGATGAAAACAGCGCTTTATGTGGCAACTGTGGCAAGAACCTATCGAAAAGCCATTGATGATTGTAAGGAATCTGTAGAAAAATATAAGGAAAATATGGATGATTACAGAGCTGAAATTGCAAAGTGTACGTACCGTCAGTTTACAACGGGATTTTACTTTGGAAAAACAGATGAAAGTGCTCAAATTTATGACAGCAATACTTATATTAAAAATTATACTTATATTGGTATTGTGCAGGGGCATAATGAAAAAGGGTATGCTCTTTTGGAACAGAAAAATAAATTTTCGGTGGGAGAGACCATTGAGGTTATGATTCCGGATGGAACAAATCAGAATGTGGTTGTAAAAGCGATTGAGGATGAAGATGGGAACCATATGGAATCAGCACCGCACCCAAAACAAATGGTATATGTGGAGTTTGATCAGGAGATTGAGGAAGGATATCTTCTGAGACGAAAAGAATAGAATTCATTTGGAAAAGCACTTTTTGAAGCCAGCGATCATAGTATGATAAAAAGGCTTAGAAGGGTGCTTTCTTTTGCAAGCGTTTTTAGAACCTTTATCACTGGAAGAGGAACGACACTATCTGGAGCTAAGCCATCAAGGAGATATGGAAGCAAGAAATCTGCTGGTGGAACATAATCTTCGATTAGTTGCGCACATCGCAAAGAAATATCACAATTTTGATCGAGAGAAGGATGATTTGATTTCTGTCGGAACCATTGGATTGATTAAAGCGATCAATACTTATAAAGCGGAAAAGGGACACAGACTGGTGACTTATGCATCCAGATGTATTGAGAATGAGCTGCTGATGATGTTCCGGCAGGAGCGAAAAACATCGAAAGATACCTCGCTGTATGAACCGATCGGTGTTGACAAAGAGGGAAATGAAATTCATCTTCTGGATGTTCTTGGTTCAGAAGAAATTGATATTGCCCAAAAAATTGATCAGGATGAAACTATTCGCCAGCTTTATGAGAGGTTGAATAAGATGGAGAGTTCAAGAGAGAAGGACACTTTAATTATGCGTTACGGATTGTATGGAAAAGAGCCGATGACCCAAAAGGAAGTGGCAAAAAAGCTTCAAATATCAAGATCCTATGTCAGTCGGATTGAGAAGAAAGCAATTACAATGTTGAAGAAACAGATGGGAGATGAAATTTTTCGATAAAGTGGTTGTGAGGCACCAGAAAATTTAACAAGTTATTTGTAAAATAAAAGCATTTTCAATGAAATCACTGTTTTTATAACGGATATTTTTGGTTGAAAATGTTTTTTTCTGAAATATTTTATGTACAAAGGAGGAAAAATTAGATGGAACGAGAAGTGAATCAAGTAATTCAATTTCTTGCACAAAGAGATATCGTTGATTTAACCCCTCGATGTTTGCAGGAGAGCTATGGAATTTCAAAAGCGGATGCTATGTTTGTGTTTGGGAATGATTTGATTTTAACAATGGAATGTGCAGCAGTTTACTTTCAGAGGAATATAGCGAAAAAGCTGGTGATTTGCGGAGGGGTCGGGCACTCTACAAAATATCTTAGAAATCGGGCGGCACAGCAGAATGAATTCACGCCAGAGGAAGTAAAAAATTTGTCAGAGGCAGAAATCTACGGTGAAATTGCAGTAAGAAGATATGGAATTTCCAGAGAAAAGATTTTGTTAGATACCCAATCGACCAATTCCGGAGCAAATGCTCAGAATGGATTACAGTTGATGAGAGAAAATCATCTGGTGGCAAATCATGTGATTGTAATTCAGGATCCGATTTTACAAAAACGTGCAAAAGCTTCTCTGGAACAGCAGATCGGGGCAGATGCAGTGATTAGTTTTGCACCGTTTTTGCCGAAAGTAACAAAGGGGATCACCTTTGCAAAGCAAGGCAAGAAGCTTTGGAAGAAAGAGAGATTTTTGGAATTGCTGTTAGGCGAAATTCCGAGACTTCGGGATGATCAATACGGATATGGGCCCAAAGGGAAAAATTTTATTCCCCATGTAGAAATTCCGAAAGAAATTGAAGAAGCTTTTGAGAAGATACGAAAGGTTTATCGAAATGAGAACCAAAGGAAACTCTGATTTCCCGGAAGTTCTTTTTTCTTTAATAAAATATAGAATATAGGGAGAGGCTGAAAAGTAAGATTGCAAGTGAACATTTTCAAAAAATTGCAGAAGCTGTCAATGAAAGAGGCATTGTCACCATGAAAGAGATGGTGACATTTAATCAATTGGTAAGGAAATTTTATTCTTCTGAAATAAAGAAAAAAGAATACAATTCATCTCTTCTGTGCTATAATAGCAGAAAAATGCAGAATACCGGGGGAATTGCTTATGACATTAACACAATTAAAATATATGATTGCAATTGCGGATACAGGATCTATGAATGAGGCGGCAAAAAGTCTGTTTATTTCTCAGCCGAGTCTTTCTCTGGCAGTGAAAGAACTGGAAAAAGAGATTGGTACAGAGTTATTTAGGAGAAGCAACCGGGGGGTTTCCGTAACTCAGGAAGGAGTCGAGTTTCTTGGATATGCAAGGCAGGTAGTCCAACAATATCAATTAATGGAATCAAAATACATTGAAAAGAAAAATATAAAGAAAAAATTCGGCGTGTCGATGCAGCATTATACATTTGCGGTTAACGCCTTCGTAGAAATGGTTAAACAATTTGGTATGGATGAGTATGAGTTTGCTGTCAGGGAGACTAAAACATGGGAAGTTATAGAGGATGTAAAAAATTTTCAAAGTGAAATCGGAATTCTCTATTTCAATGATTTCAATCGAAAGATTTTAACAAAGATGCTTCAGGAAGTTGAATTGGAATTTTATCCACTTCTGGAATGCGGGATTTACGTTTATATGTGGAAAGGGCATCCGCTGGCGCAGAAAGAAGAGCTTGCCATAGAAGAGCTGGAAGAATATCCATGCTTATCTTTCGAGCAGGGGGAATATAATTCCTTTTATTTTGCTGAGGAAGTGCTAAGCACCTATCAGTATAAACGATTAATCAAAGCCAATGATCGAGCGACTTTGTTGAATTTGATGGTCGGACTTAATGGATATACACTTTGTTCGGGAATTATTTGTGAAAGTCTGAATGGATCGGACTATTGTGCAGTAAAATTAAAATCGGATGAAGTGATGACGATCGGCTATATTAAAAGGAAAGGAGTTGCAATCAGTCCTCTGGGAGAGAAATATCTGGAAGAGATTAGAAGGTATCAGACGATGGAGGGGAGATATAAGGATTATTTATAACCAGATGCTTATTTTTCATATTAGACAGAAAAAAACGGCTGTGATAATATAACCTTGTAAACAGATAGGAAATACAGAAAAGAAAATAGGGAGATATGAAAATGAGCAAAAAAAGAAATTATAAATTTGAGACATTGCAGCTTCACACAGGACAGGAACAGCCGGACCCGGTTACAGACGCAAGGGCGGTGCCGATTTATCAGACATCATCCTATGTATTTCAAAACAGTGAGCATGCAGCAGCAAGATTTGGGTTAAGTGATGCGGGGAATATTTACGGGAGACTGACAAATCCGACAGAAGATGTTTTTGAACAGCGGATTGCAGCTCTGGAAGGAGGCGTGGCAGCTTTAGCTGTTGCTTCCGGAGCAGCAGCAATTTCATACACATTTCAGAATCTTGCCCATGCGGGAGATCACATTGTAGCAGCAAAAAATATTTACGGAGGAACTTACAACCTTCTGGCGCATACACTTGTGGAGTATGGAATTACAACGACTTTCGTAGATCCCTTTGACTACGTAGAGGTGGAATCCGCGATTCAGGAAAACACAAAGGCAATCCACATTGAAACTTTGGGCAATCCGAATTCAGAAGTTGTGGATATTGAAAGGCTTGCCGAGATAGCTCACGCTCATAAGATTCCGCTGGTAGTCGACAATACATTTGCGACACCTTATCTGGTGCGTCCGATTGAATATGGAGCGGATATTGTAGTTCATTCTGCAACAAAATTTATCGGAGGACACGGGACAACCATTGGCGGTGTGATCATTGACAGTGGAAAATTTGATTGGGAGGCATCCGGGAAATTTCCTTCTCTGACAGAGCCGAATCCAAGTTACCATGGAATTAGTTTTACAAAGGCAGTAGGAGCGGCAGCATTTGTTACTAAGATTCGAGCGATTTTACTTCGGGATACCGGGGCTACACTTTCCCCGATTCATGCATTTATCTTTTTGCAGGGACTGGAAACTTTGTCTTTGCGAGTGGAACGCCATGTGGAGAATGCGCTGAAAGTTGTAGAATATCTTAAGAATCATCCGCAGGTACAGAAAGTCCACCATCCTTCTGTATCAGAAAATGATGAACAAAAGGAACTGTATCGAAAATATTTTCCAAATGGGGGAGGATCCATCTTTACATTTGAGATTCAGGGGGATGATCAGAAAGCAAAAGATTTTATTGATCATTTAGAATTATTTTCACTGCTTGCAAATGTGGCAGATGTAAAATCTCTGGTGATTCATCCGGCATCTACAACACATTCACAGTTAAACGAAGATGAATTAAAAGATCAGGGAATCTATCCGAATACGATAAGGTTGTCCATCGGAACAGAAAATATCGCTGATATTATCGAAGATCTTGAGGAAGCTTTTCAGGCTGTAAAATAAGCAGTATCGCTGTCTGATCAGATATCAATAGACCTGGATCAAAGAATATGATAAACTGTAAGCGTATAGCTTATGAATCATATAGGATACAGGAGGTACGGGATATGTATACAATCAGGAATTTTTGTGATAATGATGATGTAAAAGTTTTGGATGAACTGGGACCATTTAAAGTAATTGAATATCAGAGGGATTTAAGTGTTACTCCATGGAATGCGGAGGTGGCATATTTTTGCAATGAGATGAATGTCAGAAAACGCCAGATTGTATGTGATCTTTCCAAAGGAAATGTTACAGTACAGGCAGGAGCGATGCAGTGGATGGCCGGAAATGTTGCAGCAACTACCGGAATTAAAGGGGCAGGAGATTTTTTTTCAAAAGCGGTGCGAGGGAAAGTGACAGGAGAATCTGCCATTAAACCGGAATATAAGGGAGATGGTACATTGGTACTGGAGCCAACATATAAATATATTTTGTTGCTGGACCTGAAGGATTGGGGAGAATCTATTGTTTTGGATGATGGACTTTTTATGGCATGTGAGGCCGGCCTGAAGCAAAAGGCGGTGGCACGAAGTAATTTCTCATCTGCAATCGCAGGCTGTGAGGGACTATTTAATTTAGGCATCAAAGGAAGTGGAGTTGTATGCCTGGAATCAATGTGTCCGAAAGAAGAATTGATAGAAATTAGTCTGAATGATGATGTTTTAAAAGTCGACGGAAATTTTGCTGTTGCATGGAGTGGGAGTTTAAAATTTACCGTAGAACGTTCCGGAAAATCACTGATTGGATCTGCAGCAAGCGGGGAAGGACTGGTAAATGTATATCAGGGAACCGGAAAAGTACTTCTGGCGCCGATTGGAGAGGAAGCCATGAGTTCTATTCCGATGGGGACTGTCGAGTAAACAAAAGAAAGGCGTCACTTTGCAG
>CAJMHU010000032.1 GCA_905213305.1 uncultured Anaerostipes sp. | reverse complement strand
AAACGGAGTGCTGCGAACGATTTCCAGAAAGAAAGAGCAAATAAAGTTTCCGGAAAAAGAAAAAGACCCGTTTCTCTATTTTTCTGTTGTCTATTCCATGCCGGAGTGGCTGGTTCGCTTTTTTCACAGGACCTATGATCTGGAGACGGTTGAGAGGATTCTTGCTTCTTATTTAGAGGAAAAGAAAACAACGCTTTGTTGTCTCATTTCCAGAGACGAGAAAGAAAACATCAGACGGTCTCTTGTCAAAGAGGGAGTGACAGTGGAGGATGGCAGTTTTCTTGAGAATGCTCTCCGTATCTCAGGCTATGATTTTTTATATCGTCTGGAGGCATTTCGAGAAGGAAAGTGCATCGTTCAGGATGAAAGCTCTATGCTGGCAGCATCGCTGCTGGATGCCAAGGAGGGACAGACGATTCTGGACCTTTGCAGCGCACCGGGCGGGAAAGCTATTTATGCCGCAGATCAGATGAAGGGAAGCGGAATGGTTTTTTCCAGAGATTTGACAGAGTATAAAGTTGATCTGGTGGAGGAAAATATAGAACGCACAGGGCTTAAAAATCTTCGGACACAGGTATTTGACGCCAGAGAACTGGATGAAGAGTTTTTGAATCGGGCAGATGCGGTAATTGCGGATTTACCGTGTTCCGGTCTTGGAATTATGGGAAGAAAAAATGATATTAAATACCATATTTCTGAGGAAGGAATGAAAGATCTGGTGAAATTACAAAGAGAGATTCTTGAGAATGCTGTGAAATATGTAAAACCGGGGGGAATTCTATTGTACAGCACTTGTACGATCAATCCGGAAGAAAACGAAGAGAATTACCATTGGATTTTAGAAAATTACGATTATGAACCGGTAGATCTGCGACAGGAGCTGCCGGAGGGATTAGAGATTGATACGGCGGCAAAGGGGTATCTGCAGCTTTTGCCGGGAATTCATCCGTGTGATGGATTTTTTGTCGGAAAGTTAAGGAGACGATAAGATGGATTTAAAGTCAATGACACTTCCCGAGCTTTGCGAATACATGGAGGCGATTGGAGAGAAAAAGTTTCGAGGCAGGCAAGTGTTTCAGTGGTTTCATAAACATTTGGCATTGTCGATGGAGGAAATGAACAATCTTCCCAAATCGTTGAAAGAAAAAATTGCGCAAAATGGAAGTATTTACGGGGTGAAGCCTCTGGATTGTTATATTTCAAAATTAGATGGAACAAGAAAGTATCTGTTTGAATTATATGACGGAAATATCATTGAGAGTGTCTTAATGAAATACCGGCATGGAAATTCTGTCTGCATTTCCTCGCAGGCAGGATGCCGGATGGGATGCAGGTTCTGCGCGTCGACTCTGGGCGGACTGGACCGAAATTTAGAGCCTTCAGAGATGCTGTCTCAAATTTATTATATTCAAAGGGATCTCGGGGAAAGAATATCCAATGTGGTGATGATGGGAACCGGAGAACCTATGGACAATTTTGAAAATGTTTTAAGATTTTTGGAACTGATTACTTCTGAGGATGGATTAAAGATCAGCCAGAGGAATCTTACGATTTCCACCTGTGGCATTGTTCCAAAGATTATAGAACTGGCACGGCATCATTTTCAGATTACTTTGGCAATTTCACTTCATTCGCCCAATGATCCCATGCGCAGAGAGCTGATGCCGATTGCAAACAAATATTCCCTGGAGGAGCTCTTTGATGCCTGCCATTTTTATTTCCAGGAGACAAACCGAAGAATTACCTTTGAGTACAGTCTTGTAGCAGGGGTCAATGATCGTCCGGAACATGCCAGAGAGCTGGCATCAAGGCTTTCCGGGTTTGCATGTCATGTCAATCTGATTCCGGTAAACCCCATCAAAGAGAGGGATTTTAAGCAGTCCGTACCGGAATCTGTCATGGAATTTAAAAAGATACTTGAAAAAAATCGTGTAAATGTTACCATAAGAAGGGAAATGGGCGCAGATATTCATGCAGCCTGTGGACAGCTTAGACGAAAGAAACTGCAGTCAAGAGTGTAAAGGAGAACGAAGATGCGATCCGTAGGAGCCTCACATATCGGAAAAGTCCGTACAGAAAATCAAGATAGAATTTTCTTTAGCGATCAGCCGGTAGGCAATTTGAAAAGTCTGTATATTGTTGCAGACGGAATGGGAGGACATCAGTCCGGAGGGTATGCGGCAGATTATGCTGTCAAACGCTTTGTGGAATTGGTGGAAGCCTCTGAGGAGAAAAATACGATAGAGTGTATGAGAGAAGCGATTGCTGCAGTGAATCAGGAAATTTCAGACAAATGCAGAAATGATGTTCAATATGCCGGAATGGGTACGACGTTTGTGGCGGCAGAGGTTTCGGATGAGAAAATTACAGTGATGAATATCGGAGACAGCCGATTGTATTATGGAGAGAAAGAGCTTAAGCAGATTACCGTAGATCACTCCTATGTGGAAGAATTGATTCATGCGGGGGTGCTGAAGAGAGAACAGGGAAGGTTTCATCCGAAGAAGAATTTGATTACAAGAGCAGTGGGAGGACAGACCGCAGTTCCAGATTTCTTTGAATTGGAAGCTAAGGAAGGATACCTGCTGCTCTGCAGCGATGGACTTACCAATATGATAGCTGATGACGAATTAAAAGAACTTCTTTTAGATCACAGCCAGATCGAAAAGAAAGCCAATCAGATGATTGCCCGTGCCAATGAGTACGGCGGGAAGGATAATATTTCGCTGGTGATTGTGGATTTAAGGAGATGAGGTGAGGACGGATGTTAGAATTGGGTACGATGCTGGGAAGCCGCTATGAGATTTTGAAAAGAATCGGCAGCGGCGGAATGGCAGATGTATATATGGCAAAAGATCATAAATTAAATCGAAAGATAGCAGTAAAAGTTTTAAAAAGTGAATACGTAGAAGATGAGAAATTTTTAAGAAAATTTGAGATAGAAGCACAGGCAGTGGCTCGCCTGAACCATCCCAATATTGTAAATATTTATGATGTGGGGATGGAAGACGGCGTGAATTATATTGTGATGGAATTGGCGGATGGAATGACTCTCAAGGATTATATTCGGCGCAAGGGATATCTGTCTCCAAAGGAGACGGTAGAGATTTCTCTGCAGATTGCTTCGGCAATTTCCCATGCGCATAAAAATCATATTATCCACAGAGATATTAAGCCTCAGAATATTCTGGTATCCGAAAGCGGAAATATTAAGGTGACAGATTTCGGCATTGCCAAGGCAGCCAACAATAATACGGTGACCTCCACGGCAACGGCCATGGGGTCTGTTCATTATATTTCGCCGGAGCAGGCAAAGGGAAGGTTTTGCGATGAGAAGAGCGATATCTATTCTCTTGGAATTACGATGTATGAGATGGCAACCGGTCATGTGCCGTTCGACCATGAAAATGGCGTAACCATTGCGCTGATGCATTTGCAGAATGAAATTGTTCCGCCGAGTCAGATTCGGGAAGATATTCCGGATAGTCTGGAAAAGATTATTTTGAAATGTGCCATGAAGAAACCGGAAGAACGCTATCAGACAGCAGAAGAATTAATCAGTGATCTGAAATTGGTGTTTGAGGATACGTCAGGGGAATATATCGGCGTTATGCCGGCTATGGATGATTCGCCGACGATTATGATTGATCAAAGTGAGCTCGGACAGGAGGAAGGGGAAATCACTGAGGATTCTGTGTTGGAAAACGGGCATGAAAATGCGTATGTGGACGGATTCGACGAAGAAGATGAGGGAGGAATGAATTCAAAGCTGGAAAAACTGGTGATTGTGCTGGCAGCAGTTGTGGGCGCGATCATTTTAATTTCTGTTTTGGTTTTTGTTGTCCGCAGTTCCGGACTGTTTAAATCCGGAAAAAGTACAGGAACGACGAAGGTATCCGTGACCACGGAATCTATGGAAACTACAGAAGATAACGAACCGTATCTTGTTCCGAAGGTTGTGGGTATGTCTTACGATGCGGCAAAAGAGCTGATCGGAGATAATTTAAAAATTAAAAAAGTGGAAAAATATGACGATGGATATGAAGAAGGAATGGTAGCAGCTCAGAGTCCGGAGAGTGACGTGGAAGTGGAAAAAGGCACTGAGATTACTCTGACGGTCAGCAAAGGAAGAGATCCGAGCAAAGAGGAAGTGGCAGTACCGGATGTGGAAGACAGGAGCGAATCCTCCGCAAAAAGTACATTAAATGAGCTTGGATTCCGCGTAAAGGTAAAGCAGGCGTATAGTTCTGATGTGAAGGAAGGGTATGTGATTTCTCAGTCTCCGTCGGGAGGAACGAAGATGCAGAAGGGTTCCTCTGTTATCATTACCGTCAGCAAAGGCGAGAAGGAAGTCGAGAAGGTGACTGTGCCGAATTTGAAGTATTATACACAGTCCGAGGCGAGACAGCAGTTAAGAAATATGGGACTGAGTCTCGGAAGTGTCTTAACAGAGTATAGTGATACTGTGGAAAGGGGTCTGGTCATCCGTCAGACGATCAGTGCGGGAACCAGGGTGAAGAAGGGAACGGCTGTGGGAATCTATATCAGTCAGGGACCCAGAACCGGTTCTACGGAAAGTACCGAAGACGATATTCAGTCGGAAGAATAACAGGAGTGTTGAAGTTTCATGCAGGGAAAAATCATCAAAGGAATTGCAGGGTTTTATTATGTGCAGACGGAAGACAAATTATATGAATGCAAAGCAAAAGGTATTTTCCGCAATAAGAAGATGAAACCCTTAGTGGGGGATAATGTGGAAATTGATGTTTTGGATGAGGCAGATCAGGAAGGAAATATTGTAAAGATTTTCCCAAGAAAGAATGAACTGCTTCGTCCCGCTGTTTCCAATGTGGATCAGGCGCTGATTATTTTTGCGGCAAAAAATCCAAACCCCAATTATAATCTGTTGGACCGGTTTTTAATGATGATGGAAAAGCAGGGGGTTCCGGTGATTGTCTGTTTTAATAAGGTCGACCTTGCAAAAGAAAAAGATTTAAAATTGCTGGAGTCCGTGTATGAGCACTGCGGACATATGGTAAAATTTATGAGTGTAAAAGAGGAAGAAGGAATTGACGAAATCCGCAGCTTGATTCTGAAAAAGACAACGGTTCTTGCAGGACCTTCCGGAGTCGGAAAATCTTCTTTGATGAACGTCCTTCATCCGCAGGCGCAGATGGAGACCGGGGAAGTCAGTCAGAAAATTCAAAGAGGACGTCATACTACAAGACATTCGGAGCTGATCTGTGTGGAGAGCGATACCTTTGTTTTGGATACTCCGGGATTTAGCTCTTTGTTTGTCCATATGTTTGAGAAAGATGAAATCCGGGATTATTTTCAGGAATTTGCTCCATACGAAGATCAGTGCCGATTCCAGGGGTGCAGTCATACTCATGAGCCCGACTGCGGAGTCAAAAAGGCGTTGGAGGAGGGCAAAATCAGTCGGATTCGGTATGATAATTATGTAAATATTTATACAGAATTAAAAGAAAAGAGAAAATGGTAATGAAGGTATTAATTCTTACAGGCGGAGATTTTGATCAGAAATTTGTTTCAGAATATATCGAAAAATGGAAACCGGATCGGATCATTGCCGCAGACCGCGGATTATTACATGCAAAAGCGCTGGGGGTTTGCCCTGACGTGATGCTGGGAGACTTTGACAGCTGCGACCGAAGCGTTTTGGAGGAATTTGCAGAGGGAGATAAAATTGTTGTTCCATGTGAAAAGGATGATACGGATACCGGACTGGCAGTAGAGCATGCGATCACATCAGGCGCGCAGGAAATTCTTTTGGCGGGAGGAATCGGCACAAGGATGGATCATGTGCTCGGAAATATTGGTCAGTTATTTTACGCGGAACAAAAAGGCGTGAGAGCACAGCTAATTGACGCGCATAACCGCATTCGGGTCTTAAAGCACAGTACTCGGATTGCCAAAAAAGATGTATTCGGAAATTATATCTCGCTGATTCCGATGTATGAAGCAAAAGGCGTGACACTGCGGGGATTTAAATACCTTCTTCATGAAGATACGCTGGTATTTCATGAATCCTGGGGGATCAGCAATGAACTGAAGGAAGAAGAAGGACAGATTTCTTTCCGGGAGGGACGTCTGATTTTAATAGAAAGCAAAGATTGAGGTGAATCATGAAACGTACAAATGAAACAAGACAACAAAAAAGCAATCTAAAAGGGAAACTGGAGAAAATCCTCTGGACTTGTCTGATTCTAATGTTTATCGTATCTGTGGCGGGAATGTTTCTCGGCGCTTATATGAAAGGATCAGAGTTTTATCAGATTTGTTTTGAGATGACCATTTTTTCAGTGATTATTTTAACAGCGGAGCGGTTCTATTTCGGAAAAGAAATGGGAAGAGATATGCCGCTTGTGTTTAACATCGGATATTGGCTCATTATGGCATGGGCATTGATTTTAATTCTCCATTATCTGGGCGTGCAGTTTTTGGATTTTCTGATGACTGTGAATAACCGTGTCTTTTGGGTGGTTGTTCCGACCTTAAGTCTTCTGTGGATGACCCGATATATCTACGGAGATAATCTGGATTGGGATAAGACGGATAAAAAGGGATGGAAAGAAGGCCGAATGAACTATTCTCAGAAAAGTAATAAGAAGAAAGTTGGGAAATAAGAATGAGTTATCGTCAGGTAAAAATTGCAGATTCAGCTAAAATTGCAAAAGAAACAGTGCTGTTGGGAGATATTTCCATTGGAGATGAGAGTGTCGTTCTGTTTTATACCGTGATACGCTGTGAGGGAAAGGAAACCATTCGGATCGGAAAACGAAGCAACATTCAGGAAAATTGCACCATTCATGTGGGAGAGGGATACTCTGTTGTCATTGGAGATGGAGTGACCATAGGGCACAATGCTGTGATTCATGGCTGTGAAATTGGGGATCATACGCTTGTCGGAATGGGTTCCGTGGTCATGGACGGAGCGAAGATCGGAAAAGAATGTTTGATCGGCGCCGGAAGTCTTGTCACGCAGAATGTGGAAATACCGGACGGAATGCTTGTGATGGGAAGCCCGGCAAAAATCAGGAGACCGCTGACAGAGGAAGAAAAGAGCTATATCAGAGGCAGTGAAGAAGAATATCTGGAAGTGGGACAGCAGTTGGAGAAAGATGGGATTTTATAAGAACATAAATAAAATAGGCAAAGAATTAGGAGGAAAATCTATGGCAAATCATATTGATGATGCGACAATTGAGTATGTTGGAATTCTTGCAAAGCTGGAGCTGTCTGAGGAAGAAAAAGAACAGGCAAAGAAAGATATGGAAAGCATGCTGGATTATGTCGATAAATTAAATGAACTGGATACCGACTGTGCAGAACCCATGTCTCATGTGTTTCCGATTCATAATGTGTTCCGTGAGGATGTGGTAACCAATGGAGATGGAAGCGAAGAAACATTAAAGAATGCACCACAGGAACAGGATGGTTCCTTTGTCGTGCCGAAGACAATTATTTAGGAGGCAGAAAATGAACATATTAGATTTCACTGCCGTTGAATTAGGCAAGAAGATAAAAAACAATGAAATTTCCGTGGAAGAAGCGGTAAGGGCTGCGCTGGCTCAAATAAAGACACTGGACCCGAAGATCAACAGTTACGTTTCTTATGATGAAGAAAGCGCACTGAAGCGGGCGCAAGAAGTGCAGAAAGGAATTGAGGAGGGGATCTATACGGGGCCTCTGGCAGGGGTACCGATGGCAGTCAAAGATAATATTTGTACCAAAGGGTATCGGACAACCTGCAGTTCAAAGATTTTAGAGAACTTTGTTCCGACGTATTCTGCACAGGCTGTGGAAAATTTAAGAAAAGAAGGAGTCGTTTTTCTCGGCAAAACAAATATGGATGAGTTTGCCATGGGGAGTACGACAGAAACCTCTGCATTCGGAGCGACTAAGAACCCATGGAACCTGGAAAAAGTCCCGGGTGGCTCTTCCGGCGGATCAGCGGCAGCGGTTGCAGTCAATGAATGCTTTATGGCGCTGGGATCTGATACCGGAGGGTCCATCCGTCAGCCTGCCTCTTACTGCGGAGTTACAGGAATCAAGCCAACCTACGGAACGGTGTCTCGTTATGGGCTGATTGCCTATGGTTCTTCTTTGGATCAGATCGGACCGCTTGCCAAAGACGTTACGGATTGTGCGGCATTGCTGGAGGTGATTGCGTCGCATGATCCAAAAGATGCAACGTCGGTGCAATTGGAAGATTACGATTTTACTTCGGCTTTAGTTGATGATGTAAAGGGTATGAAAATCGGTATTCCAAGAGGGTATTTCGGAGAGGGATTAGACGCCGAGGTCAAAGAAGCCGTTTTGGCGGCAGCAAAGAAATTAGAGGAAAAAGGCGCGGTTGTGGAGGAATTTGATCTGGATTTGGTGGAATATGCGATTCCGGCTTACTATGTCATTGCCTCTGCAGAGGCAAGCTCGAATCTTTCCCGCTTTGACGGTGTCAAATACGGATACCGCACAAAAGACTACGAGGGACTTCATAATATGTACAAAAAGACCAGATCCGAAGGATTTGGAGCGGAAGTAAAACGAAGAATTATGCTTGGATCCTTTGTATTAAGCTCCGGTTATTACGATGCATATTATTTAAAAGCGCTGCGGACAAAAGCGTTAATTAAGAAAGAGTTTGACAAAGCATTTGAGAAATACGATGTGATTTTAGGACCTGCTGCACCAACTACTGCGCCGAATTTAGGAGAAAGCCTAAATGACCCGATTAAGATGTATTTAGGGGACATTTATACGATTTCTCTGAACTTGGCAGGACTTCCGGGAATCTCTCTTCCATGCGGCAGGGACCAAGGCGGTATGCCGATCGGACTGCAGCTGATCGGAGATTGTTTCCAGGAAAAGAAAATCATCAGAACGGCTTATGCCTTTGAACAGACGAGAACCTATGAGGCTCCGGAGATAAGCAGGGGAGGTGCCAGATAATGAGCAAACAGTATGAGACAGTCATCGGATTGGAAGTTCATGTAGAATTAGCGACAAAGACAAAAATTTTCTGCGGCTGCAGTACGGAATTCGGCGGAGCGCCAAATACCCATACCTGTCCGGTATGTACCGGAATGCCCGGATCTCTTCCGGTGTTAAACCGACAGGTGGTAGAATATGCCGTGGCAGTGGGACTGGCGGCAGACTGTGAGATTACAAGAACTTGTAAATTTGACCGGAAAAATTATTTTTATCCGGATAATCCTCAAAATTATCAGATTTCCCAATTATATCTTCCGATCTGTCGGAACGGAAAAGTAGAGATCGAGACAGAGGGAAAGAAAAAGGCAATACGGATTCATGAGATTCATATGGAAGAGGATGCCGGAAAATTAGTACATGATCCGTGGACTGGGGATTCCTTGGTAGATTTTAATCGTTCCGGAGTACCGCTGATCGAGATTGTTTCAGAACCGGATATGCGATCTGCAGATGAGGTGATTGCGTATCTTGAAAAACTGCGTTTAATGATCCAGTATCTGGGAGCCTCCGACTGCAAACTGCAGGAGGGGTCTATGAGAGCTGACGTGAATTTGTCTGTGCGTGAAGCAGGAACAGAGGAGTTCGGAACTCGTACAGAGATGAAAAACCTGAATTCCTTTAAAGCGATCAGCAGAGCCATTGAGGGAGAAAAGAATCGCCAGATTGATTTACTGGAAGCAGGGGAACCGGTGGTTCAGGAAACAAGGCGTTGGGATGATGCCAAAGGTGCATCCTATGCAATGCGGTCAAAAGAGGATGCCCAGGATTATCGCTATTTCCCGGATCCGGATCTTCCTCCGGTTGTAATTGACGAAGAATGGATTGATAAAATCAAAGCAGCACAACCAGAATTCCGGGATGAGAAAAAGATTCGGTATAAACAGGAATACGATCTTCCAGAATATGACATTGATATTCTTACGGGCTCAAAACATCTGGCAGATTTATTTGAACAGACCATTGCATTGGGTTCTGACCCGAAAGAAGTATCCAATTGGCTGATGGGGGAGACGATCCGTCTGGTGAATGAATCGGGAACAGACTTGGATGATATCGCATTTGCCCCGGAACATCTGGCAAAGCTGATTCAAATGATTCAGGGAAATGAAATTAACCGAAAGGTCGGAAAAGAAGTCTTTGAACGTATTTTTAAAGAGAATATTGATCCGGAAGCTTATGTGGAGGCGCACGGATTAAAATCAATGAATGATGAAGGCGCCTTGCGGACGACCATTGAGATGATTGTGGCTGAGAATCCAAAGTCTGTGGAAGATTATAAGGCGGGCAAGAAAAAAGCCATTGGTTTTCTCGTAGGACAGACGATGAAAGCAACCCAGGGAAAAGCAAATCCGGGAATGGTAAATAAGATTTTAAATGAAATTTTAGGAAATCTGTAACATCAGCGAGCGCCCTTTGGACTTTGGAAGCGGGGCGCTCGCTTTTAATGTAAATGAAAAGAGGTATTATGAAACAATATAAAGGTGTTGTATTTTTTGACTATGACGGAACGACGGTTGATGAGGTTGACCGAATCAAAACGGCAACTGCGACAACTGTGGAATCTCTGCAGAAATTAAAGCAAAACGGATATTTGACGATGTTGTGTTCCGGGCGCACCAAGCGTTTTCTGGAGGACGATATTGAGAAATTTGAGGGAGCAATTACCTGTAACGGAAGTTACACAGAGGTTGCAGGGGAAGTGATTCGTGATATTTACATTCCGGATGAATTGCTGTTTCGAGTGATTGATGAATATTTTCCGAGAGATACGATCATTCAGATGGATACACAGGATGTTACTTATTATCTTCATAATGATGCGGAATTTTTTGCATATTTCTGCCGTCTGTTTAATCTGCCGGATCACTGGTATGCGCCATGGAAATTCCGAAAGACAGAAAATCATATTGCAAAATTAGTTATGAATTATAAGTCACCGGACGTTTTTGAAGATTTTAAGAAGGAATTTGTCAATGATTTTGAATGTGCAAAGCATGTGAGAGAGAATTTCTTCGATATCACGTTAAAAGGTGTAACCAAAGGAGACGCAGTTACAGAACTCATTGAAAAGCTTGGAATTGATCCGAAGGACAGCTATGCCTTTGGGGATGCAGATAATGATGTGGAGATGATGAAAGCCGTAGGTACGGGAATTGCTATGGGACGTCATAGCGACGCAGTGGGCGAAGTTGCCGCAATGGTGACCGGAACCGTGAAAGAAGAAGGCATTACTCAAGGATTGGAAAAGCTGGGGTTGATTTAAGATGAAACAGTATCAGGGTGTTGTTTTTTTTTGATTATGATTTTACAACAATTGACGCGGAGGAGCAGATTTTAACTGCGACTCCTACAACAAAGAGATCTTTGGAGAAATTGCAGAACAATGGATATTTAACGATGGTCTGTTCCGGAAGAAGCAAACGTTTTTTGGAACAGGATCTGAATCTGTTTCAGGGAGCAATTACATGCAATGGAGCTTATGCCGAAGCTGACGGGCAGATTCTTCGGGATGAATGCCTGAAAGAACATCAGATTCGGGAAATTTTAGAACGCTATTTGCCGGAGAGGGTATCCATTCAGATGGAAACCCAAAATGTTACATATAGTGCTTTCCAACATAGAGAAATCTATGAAAGATTTCGCCGATTTTTAGATTTTCCGGATCATTGGTTTGCAAGGTTCGGAAAGGAATGCTGGAAGGAGCATGTAACAAAGGTTGTGTTCTACTATGAGCATGAGAGAGTTTTTGAGGATTTTAAAAAACGATATTCCGATCAGTTTCACATTGTCAAACCTTTTGAGGGTGAGCCGCTTTTTGATGTGACTTTAAAAGGGATTACAAAGGGGGATGCCATTGCCCAGACTCTTGATCACTATGAGATTGCGCGAAAGGATAGTTATGCATTCGGAGATTCTGATAATGATGTGGAGATGCTGGAAATGGTTGGAACCGGAGTTGTGATGGCAAAACATAGTGTCAAAGCCGGGCAGGCCGCTTCGATGGTGACCGGAACTGTGAAAGAAGAAGGAATTACACAGGGATTGGAAAAGCTGGGGTTGATTTAAATGAAATATCTTATTTTTGATGTGGATGATACGCTGTATGATTTGATGGAACCATTTCAAAAAGCCCATGAGGAGCTGTTTGCTCAAAGAACAGAGGCAGACTGCGGGGAATTGTTTCAAGCGTCCAGAATTTACAGTGATGAAGCTTTTTATATGGTGCGGGAAGGAAAACTTTCCAAAGAAGATGAGTTTGCCTATCGAGTGATAAAGTCCTATGAGAAGTTTGGAATAACTGTCAGCCGAGATGAAGCAAAACAGTTTGAAGAACGCTATCGTTATTATCAAAATCATATTTGCGTACCGGAACAGATGCAGGAAATTTTGGAGTGGTTAAAAAGTCGAAACATCAGGATGGGAGTTCTGACCAACGGAACCGCCCAAAATCAGGGAAAGAAACTTGAAAATTTAAATTTGTATCGTTGGTTTTCCGAAGAGGCAATGTTTATTTCTGATGTTATCGGAGCTGTGAAACCGGATCCCCGTGCATTTTATGCGGTTGAGAAGAGTATGGGACTGGAGCCGAAGGATACGTGGTTTATTGGAGATACCTTTGAGGTCGATGTGGTGGGAGCAAAAAATGCGGGATGGCATGTGATCTGGATGAACCACCGGAGACGACCGATGCCGGAAGGCAGAATAAAACCCGAGATCGAAGTTTCAAATATAGAAGAATTGAGAAAAGAAATTCAAGAGATTGTGTCTGAATGCTGAAGAGATGTCAGATGAAAGTTTTTATACTCGAAGAATCTGTTAAGGAGATTCTTCGAGTATTTTTGATAAGACGTTTCTTTCAGTAGTTTTTGTTTATTTTTGAACAGCATCTCCCTGACGAAGGTTTTGAATCTTTAACTGATGAGAAATTTCATTTAGTACCTTTCTTTTTTGAAGACTCCATCTGGGAGCAATCAGCAGATTCTTAGGACCGTCACCGGTGAGCCGGTGTATGACAATATCATCTCTTAAATTTCCAATACATTTTATAATCAGCTGAACATAATCATCCAGTGTAAAAATGGGAAATGGATGTTTTCGGTATTGTTCAGCCAGATCCGTGTTTTTCAGAATGTGAAGCATAGAAAATTTTACGCCGTGAATGGGATGCTGATTTAAGTATCGCACGGATTCCAATATCATTTCTTCGGTTTCGCCCGGCAGCCCTAAGATGAGATGAACAATGATAAATACACCGATCTTTTGAAGATGATGTACAGACGTTTCAAAGCAGGATAATGGGTATCCCCGCCGAATAAACTCTGCGGTGTCTGGGTGAATTGTCTGCAGCCCCAATTCCACGAACACTGGTTTTTCCTGACAAAGCTCCTGCAATAGCTCTAAAACATCCGGGGAGAGGCAGTCCGGTCTTGTGGCAATGGAAAGGGCAGAAATTCTTGGGTCCCGGATGGCTTCATAAAAAAGTGCACGAAGCTTTTCGATTGGACCGTAGGTATTTGTGAATGCCTGGAAATATGCAATATATTGGGTGCTGTCGGTTTTATGAGAGACAAGTCCGATTCCCTGAGTGATTTGGTCTGTAATGGAACGTCGGTGATCGGAGGCAAATTCACCGGAACCTCCGGCGCTGCAAAAAATACAGCCTCCGCTTCCTAAGGTTCCGTCTCGATTGGGGCAGGTGAAGCCTCCGTCCAGAGAAACCTTATAAAGTTTTCTGCCAAAATAATTTTTTAAAAAGCTGTCAAAAGAGTAATAGCGTCTGCCATGCCAATTCATAAGTTTCTCCTAAGTATCAAAAATTGTTGTTTTCCTGCAAGAATATTTTAACCGATTTTTTGCAGATCTCATAAAATTTCAATGGCGTAGGAAAGAGATTCTTCTTCCTGCGGTTTTAATATGCGAACGCTGCGTTTGTGTTCAAATACATCGTCTTCATGGCTGCAGGTGGAAGTACCGCTCCATGGTTCTAACGCAACGAAAGGTCCGTCGTTGGCGCTGGACCAGACACCGAGATAATCAAAGTCAGGAAAAGTAACGCAGATTCCTTTTTGTTTTGTCTTATGCCTTAAAGACACTTTTCTTGATTTTAATTGGTCGAAGATTAAAGCATCTGCATAAAAAAGAGAGTGCTTCATTGGCAGGGACGATGACTGCTGCAAGATTGTAATTCGATCCGCATTATTAATCAGTCCATTGTTATCTAATCTGGCACATTGTGCGGTTTCTGGATATTCAAACTCTACAATATAATCTTCAAAGGATTCCTCCTTAGAGAGAGGGCAGTTGAAGGCAGGATGTCCGCCTACGAAATAAGGCATCTCTTTGGTGTCATGATTGATGACCTTATGTGTCACCTGAATGCCTTTTTCCAATAGCTGGTAAATCATTTGCAGTTCAAAATCGAACGGATAGGCGGTATGGGTGGATTTGTCGGCGCGCAGAGAAAAAACGACACGGTTCTCTTCCTGAGAAAGCAGGGAAAATTCTAATTTTCTTGCCAGACCGTGTCGTTGAAAAGAACAGGTTTTATTTCCGGAAATGGATGCGGTGTTGTTTCTCAGACATCCGACGATCGGAAAAAGTACGGGAGCTTGTCCGCTCCAAAAATCCGGGTTTCCCTGCCAGAGATATTCGCATTGATCATGATCCTTGAGGGAAATCAATTCTGCTCCAAGGGAGCGAAAGACAGCCGAGATTTTCTGATTTTTTAAAGTAATTTCAGACATATACGTCCTCCTTTGAAAAGTTGGTCAAAATGATATGTTTATTATAACATGAAATTTTATGCTGACGGTAGAAATCTTGACAAAATTGTGCTAATATGTTTAAGTATGCAAAAAAATAGAGTGGTAAAGAGGATTGGATCATGGGAAATATAGAACAGGAAATCAGCCGCAGAAGGACCTTTGCAATTATTTCGCATCCGGATGCGGGAAAAACGACATTGACTGAAAAGTTTCTGTTATATGGCGGAGCAATCAATACGGCAGGATCTGTGAAAGGAAAAGCAAATTCAAAACATGCGGTTTCTGATTGGATGGAGATTGAAAAGGAGAGAGGGATTTCTGTTACCTCCTCTGTATTGCAGTTTGAATATGAAGGAAAGTGCATTAATATTTTGGACACTCCGGGGCATGAAGACTTTTCAGAGGATACCTATCGTACCCTGATGGCGGCAGACTGTGCTGTCATGGTCATTGACGCTTCCAAGGGAGTGGAGCCGCAGACAATAAAATTATTTAAAGTCTGTGTCATGCGTCATATTCCGATTTTTACATTTATCAATAAAATGGACCGGGAAGCCAAGGATACTTTTGAATTATTGGATGATATTGAGAAGGTTTTGGGGATCGAAACTTGTCCGATCAACTGGCCGATTGGATGTGGAAAAGAATTTAAAGGAGTCTTTGAAAGAGCCTCCAGAAATATTCTCCGTTTTGAGGCGGTTTCCACTGGGGGAGCAAAAGAGGCAAAAGAGACGATTGTATCCGCCGATGATGCGAATGCGGCAGAACTGATCGGGGAAGACTTCTATGAAAATCTCATGGAAGAAATTGAACTTTTGGACGGCGCAGCGGCAGAATTGGATATGGAAAAAGTACAGCAGGGTGCGCTGTCTCCTGTATTTTTTGGCTCAGCACTGACCAATTTTGGCGTCGAGCCGTTTTTGGAGCATTTTCTTAAGATGACAAATCAGCCGCTTTCAAGGAGTTCTAAGGGAGAAGATGTGGATCCGGTTGAAAATGGCTTTTCTGCATTTGTATTTAAGATTCAGGCAAATATGAATAAAAATCATCGGGACCGAATTGCTTTTCTGCGGATTTGCTCCGGCAAATTTGAAGCAAATATGGAAGTTAAACATGTACAGTCCAAAAAGAAAATGCGCCTGTCACAGCCACAGCAGATTATGGCGCAGGAGCGAAAGATTGTCAGTGAGGCATATGCCGGAGATATTATCGGAGTGTTTGATCCCGGGGTATTTTCCATTGGAGATACGGTGTGTCTTCCGAAAGATGATTTTGAATATGAAGGGATTCCGACGTTTGCGCCGGAGCATTTTGCCCGTGTCGTCCAATTGGATTCCATGAAACGAAAACAGTTTGTAAAAGGAGTAGAGCAGATTGCGCAGGAAGGTGCGATTCAGATTTTCCAGGAGCATGAAGCCGGGTTTGCGGAAATTATCGTGGGAGTTGTGGGAACTCTGCAGTTTGATGTTTTAAAGTACCGTCTGGAAAATGAATATAATTGCGAGATTCGTCTGGAGCCTCTTCCATATCAGGCAATTCGCTGGATCAAAGATCGAGATACCGATATGAATAAGCTGCGCGGAGTTGCAGAAGTGAAGAAAGTAAAGGATATGAAAGGGAATCCACTTCTTTTGTTCAAAAATGAATGGGGAATTCAATTTGTACTGGATCGAAATGAAGGCTTGGAGTTGGAAGAATTCAGCAGAGAGTAACGAAAATTTCAGAAGGTTAAAAAGCTATTTCTGCCACTAGATAAACTGGTGGCAGTTTTTTTAGTTTGCGCGCCATGGGCGCGCTCTAATGGGTGTAAGTCCCGAACATGCTCAGGTAGTGGGAAATGTATAGCCGAACAGCAAGGGCGTCCACTGAGAGGTGGAATCTGAAGGAAGCTGTAAACAAACCTTTGGTCCGACGGACAGAAATCGCATATAAGGCTAGGCTGCGAGAGATAAGTTGGCTAGAAGCAACGAAGTCTAATAACTACCATATTTGTAGCAGCAGAGCAAATGCGGCGGATATATGGAGGCAAAGAGCGCGCACCTTAAGCGAGGAGGTCTCATAGAGGTTTCATTAGCCTAGTAACAATGAACTGTGAGAAGTCAGCCAAGTCCGTAGTAGTGGAGAAGTCTCTGTAATGGGGATGGAGCGAAGGGGCGAACAATCAATCAGTTTTTGAGTATGTCTCGTATTGCAGAAATGACAACATCTGCCGTAACCAGTCGGGTAAAAGGTGGTCAAATCAAGCGAGACGGAAAGGAAAGAACGCATGGACACAAGTAGTCTA
>CAJMHU010000031.1 GCA_905213305.1 uncultured Anaerostipes sp. | reverse complement strand
TCATATCGCTGGTTAAATATTTAGAATCGGTTCTTGGATATGTTAGAATTTTATGATGTTCATATAAACTCTGCATCAAATTCAATGTTTGCTTCGGTGAAAATCCATAGCGTTTGCTTGCATCTTTTTGCAGCGTTGTCAAATCATAGAGCTCCGGCGCATAGGTTTTTTTCTCTTTCCTGAAGACTCTTTTTATAAGAATCTGCTGTCCGCGTATCTGTTTTCCCAACGCTTCTGCCCACTCCCGATCAAAAATCCTTTGATTTCCTTTCGCATTTTCCCACACAAAATTGATTCCTGCAGCAAACACTTTCCATCCGTAGTACTTTTGTGCCTTAAAATTTTTTCTTTCTTCCTCTCGCTCCCAAATCATTGCCAATGTCGGAGTCTGTACTCTTCCGCACGAAAGCTGCGCATTGTATTTACAGGTCAGCGCTCTTGTGGCATTGATTCCGACCAGCCAGTCTGCCTCCGCCCTTGAGCGGGCTGCCCGAAACAGATTTTCATATTCTTTTCCCGGTCTTAAATGTGCAAATCCATCTTTAATAGCTTTATCTGTCACGGAAGATATCCACAGCCGATAGAGCGGTTTCTTGCTACCGCACATCTGCAAAATCCATCTGGCTACAAGCTCCCCCTCTCTTCCTGCATCTGTTGCAATGATAATATCTTTGACATCACTTCGCCCGATTAATTTCTTTACACTCTGAAATTGTTTGGACGTTTGCCGAAGAACTGTAAGTTTCCATTGTTTTGGCATCATTGGAAGTACCTCAAGATCCCACTCTTTATATTCTTTTCCATATTGTTCCGGATCTGCAAGAGATACCAGATGCCCCATTGCCCATGTTACAATATATTCTTTGCCTTCGATATAGCTATGCGCTTTCTTTTCACATCCGAGAACTCTTGCCAGATCTCTTCCAACCGAAGGTTTTTCTGCTAAAACCAATCGTTTCATTTTTCATAGTCCTTTCTGCACATACTTTTTAAATACGATTCGATTACATTCTACTGTCAAAAATTATTCCGCGCCTTCCAAAGAGAAAACCCGCAGAAGCTTCTGTTACCGGGAGATCTCCTCTATCACGGTTCAAGAAATGATCTTCCAAAAGATGTAATCCAACAGCTAAATAAATATTGTCAGCACATCCTCTGCGTCAGAGGCAATTGTGATGCAAAGGTCGATCAAATGGTCTTATCCTTTCCGATTTTAAATATTTCCGATAAGGAAAACTTTTTACTGTTCCTCTTTCTTGGGCAGCACCAGACTTAAAATTAAGGATACAACAAACACACCTGCAACCGCGTTCCCGTTAAATACATCGCCTACTTCTTTTGGAAAGGCGGAGAAGAAATTGCCGGAAGTCTGTGTCAGACCCACACCAATACAAAATGCAAGAGATACAATAATCATTGTGCGGTCATCAAATTTACACTGCTTTAACATCTTAATTCCTTCATACATAATCGAACCAAACATCATGACCGTACATCCGCCCAACACAGCCTGAGGAAGCGAATTAAAAAAAGCTCCCAAAGGAGGGAACAGCGATGCTAAAATTAAAATCAGCGCTCCCATGAAAATCGTAAAACGGTTAATCACTCTTGTCATTGTCACAAGCCCCACATTCTGGCTGAACGATGTCAGCGGAAGACATCCAAAACATCCTGAAATTGCACTGGAGAAACCATCCACCGCCAAAGACCCCTGTAATTCTTCCATTTTAATATCCCGATCCAAAGCTCCGGTACAGACCGCCGTTGTAGCTCCGGTTGTCTCAGCCGCAGAAACTAAAAACACAATGGCAATGGTGAAAAACGCTCCAAGATCAAATACCGGCTTATGACTTGTAAAAAATACCAGTTTCGGAAGACTGAACACTCCCACCTCTTGAATGGTTTTAGAAATTCCGGAGAAATTAATCATCGGCGCAACTTTCGTCACAGTAAAAACCACAGATAATAAATATCCGAAAATCAATCCAACTAAAATATTCAGATTCTTATATACTCCTCTTAAAAGATACCGCGAAACCAGACACACAATTAAAGTAAACGCACCCACCAAAAGATGATACCACGCCCCAAAATCTTGTGCTCCACTTCCTCCGCCCCAGGAATCCATCCCTACCGAAAGAAGCGAAAGACCAATGGCAATTACAACACATGCAGATACAACCGGAGTCAGAAATCGTTTCCAATAGCGAGCACTCAATCCAACCAGCCCTTCAAAAATACCTCCTGCAATCACTGCGCCAATCATCCCTTCATACCCAAGCTTCGGATTGGTGCAGATAATCAGTAGGCTTCCAAGGAAAGTAAAACTGACCCCCATTACAATGGGTAGCTTTGATCCGATTTTCCAAATAGGATAAAGCTGTAGGCAGGTCCCGATTCCTGCCGCAAACATCGCACATTGCAGCAATTGCGTAATTTCAGCAGAACTTAAATGACTGTCGGTTCCTCTGACCAATGCCGCGCTGCACACAATCAAAACCGGCGCCAGATTCGCAACAAACATTGCCAGCACATGCTGAAGCCCAAAAGGAATCGCTTTTGCAAGGGGCACACGTCCATTGAGTTTGTAAATATTATCGACATAAACCTCTGTTACTTTTTCTTCTTTTGCATTTTTCATCTGTTTTGTCCTCTCTCTTCCTTTCCACTTATGCTCTTATGATATCGTCAACGCAGTCAAAGGGAATTCCCTCATTTTCACCATCATCTCGATGTACATGAACAATGTCATCCTCTTCTGTATATCGTGCAAATTCAATCTGCATAAAAATACCCTTAATTGTTCTCCCATCCAGTGTTGACACAATTACATGGTCATTTTGAGAAATAAATACTTCTTCTTGATTTCCTTCAATATCTTCTTTTATCAGTTTGACTCCCGGCAAAACGCTTTTAAATTCCATGTCATTCTCCTTTGTTAAAATTTTAAACATAATTTCATAAGCCGCTCTTTCCCCTTACTGTACGGCATATAGCGAATCGGAAAATCCAGATGTCCCACTTTCTTTAAAACACTTTTTTTATGTGTAAAGGTATCAAAACTGTCCTTTCCATGATAAGAGCCCATGCCACTTTGTCCGACCCCTCCAAATCCCATAGAAGAGACTGCAAGATGGACCACCGTATCATTTACGCATCCTCCGCCGTAAGACAACCGATTCATAACATCCCGTTCTACTTTACCATCTTTCGTAAACAAATACAATGCCAAAGGCTTGGGTCTTGCCTGAATCATTTTTTTTGCTTCTGAAAGTGCATTGTACGTTAAAATTGGAAGAACCGGTCCAAAGATTTCTTCCTGCATGACAGGATCCTCTTCCTTTATATCAGTTAGAATTGTTGGTGCAATCTTTCTGCTCCTACAGTCTCCGTATCCGCCTTCCGCAATGATTCCATGATTCATAAATTTCATTACCCGGCAATAATGCTCCTTATGAATCATCGCAGGATAATCGGGATTTGACAACGGATTTTCTCCAATCAGCTTTTGAATCCAATAGCGAAGATAAAAAATTAGTTCTTTCTCAATCTTCTTATCTGCCAGAATATAGTCCGGCGCCACACAGGTCTGACCGCTATTTAAAAATTTTCCAAATACAATTCTTTTTGCCGCCAAAGAAATATCCGCACTCCGTTCCACAATACAAGGGCTTTTTCCTCCAAGTTCCAAGGTCACAGGAATCAGATTCTTCGATGCCTTTTCCATCACAAGTTTCCCCACTTTAACACCGCCTGTAAAAAAAATGTAATCAAAATTCTGATCCAAAAGTCGCCGGCTTTCCTTTCGTCCGCCCAAAATAACGGTTACATAGGATTCCATAAATGCTTCTTTGATCACGGTTTCAATCACTTTGGCTGTATGCGGAGCATATTCCGACGGCTTTAGCACACAGCAGTTTCCGGCAGCAATTGCGCCTGCCAACGGCTCCAGAGATAATAGAACCGGATAATTCCATGGAGCCATAACAAGTACGGTGCCATAGGGTTCTTTGATTCGATAACACCTAGATGGAAACTGCGCCAGGGGAGCTGATACTCTCTCCGGGCGCATCCATTGTCTCAGATGTTTCTTTAAATACTTGATTTCCCGATATAACATTCCAATTTCTGTCATATAAGACTCAAACGGGGATTTATGCAAATCACGGTGAAGTGCCTGAATGAGCTGCTTTTCATATTTTTTCACAGCATTTTCCAGTCGGCATAAAGCTTTGATGCGAAAAGAATCGGAATGTGTTTTTCCCGTATTATAAAACCTCTTTTGCTTTGTGATTATTAATTCTGTTTTCAAATTCAATTCTCCTTCTTCCTATATACTACGACATCCTTCTTTCTATAGTATTGCCAATCATTTTAAAATGCAAAAAAATCCTGTTCACAGGATTCTCCGCCCTTTCCACACCCTCCACGTTTCCGGCTCGACCGTCACATCATCAATCACAATCTGCCGGGAAACTCCTTTGGTATTCTCCCCTTATTCGTCAATCGTTGGTATCTCTTTAAGTGAGAACGTACTCTTGCAACCAGCTGGGACGGATCAAAGGGCTTTGTAATATAGTCATCTGCGCCAAGCCCCTTCGGCAACATTCCAAGAAGCGCTGCCGAAGAAGATACAATCGAATTTCCAATTTCACCATTCCAAAGAAAAACAGCTTCGCAAAATAACAAAATTCCCAGAGGAACAATCAACATGCTGGTAAATCTCGTCACTTTCTTCATGGAATCCAACAACTCCGAATGAACCCTTTTTTCTTCTTTCACCTCATTCATCAGTCTTTTTGCCTTTAATTCCTGAGAAATTCCTATAATAATATTCAGAAGGATAATAAAAATAAAAAGAAGATTCGTATACGCACCTGCTGCAAAAAGCAAAACTGCAATCGTAAGATTTAAAAAATTAAATAATGTACATTTATTTTCCCGAAAGATTGCCGCTGTGCTTTTTGTTATCTGAGGAGCCTCATAACCGCCTTCTCCTCGCTGTTTCCGCAGCAAAACCTCTTGTTTTGATAATCCAACCTTATGTTCCGCGGGATCAACTGCTTAATTCCAAGTTTCGGTCTCTGCTACTTTATAACAATCAGTTCATAGGTTCTCAACCCAATCCCTATTTTTTCTGCATGCTCCAAGCATGTTTTGTATTCAGAATCCGGTGTGCTGTTCTTAAAATGATCATAATGATCATGAAAATCCCTTTGTTTCATATGATCCGATAACTGGCTGTTGGGAAGAGGCTCACACTGCAGACATGCATCCACACACGCCTGGTCCAATGCCAGAGGATCAAAAGAAGCAAACATTCCAATGTTCGGAAGAATCGGGGCATCATTCTCACTGTGACAATCACAGTTCGGCGATACATCCATTACAAGAGAAATATGAAAATTCGGACGTCCGTCAATCACTGCCTTGGTATACTCTGCCATTCTGCAATTCAAATCTTTCACAGCAGCCCACTCTGCAAATGCAATGGCATCAAAATTACATGCGCCGATACAGCGGCCGCAGCCCACACAAAAATCTTTATGTATTGACATTTTCCCGGTCTCTTCATTGAAAGTCAATCCATGATTTGCACATTCTCTCATACAGCGCTTACATCCTCTGCATTTCTCTGGATCAATACTCGGTGTTCCATTGGAATGCTGATCCTTCTTCCCGGCTCTGGAACCGCAGCCCATTCCAATATTTTTAATCGCTCCCCCGAATCCAGTCATCTCATGACCTTTAAAATGAGAAAGGCTAATAAAAATATCTGCGTCCATAATTGCATGGCCGATTTTTGCTTCTTTTATATATTCTCCGTTTTTTACCGGCACGAGAATATCGTCTGTCCCCTTCAAGCCATCGCCAATTAAAATAGGACATCCGGTAGTTAATGGCGTAAACCCATTTTCCCATGCACACTGCAAATGTTCCAATGCATTTTTACGACTTCCCGGATACAGCGTATTACAGTCCGTCAAAAACGGACGGCCTCCCAGCTCTTTTACCACATCCGCCACCGCTTTGGCATAGTTGGGCCGGAGAAAACCAAGATTTCCAAGTTCCCCAAAATGCATTTTTATTGCTACAAACTTTTGCTCCATATCGATCTCGCCGATCCCTGCCTTTTTCAAAAGACGTTTTAATTTCAGCGGAAGTCCCTCGCCAAGTTTCGTACGAAAATCTGTAAAATAAACTTTTGATTTTTCCATAATGCCCTCCGATCTTTATTTTTCTTTTATCATAACATGTTTTTTTACTTTTTTATATATTTTTTTCACCTCCTAAGGCTTTCTTTGCATGGAAGTGTATTCCATAGATTCCCCTGTTATGATATGATAAAGAAAAAAAGAAAGGTGAACATATTCCATGAACCGCAATATCAGATTACTCATCGAATACGACGGCTCCCGCTATCAGGGCTGGCAGCGTCTGGGAGAAAGCTCCAAAGCCAAAACAATTCAGGCAAAGCTTGAAGCTGTTCTCTGTGAAATGACCGGAGAAACCATCTCTGTCATCGGATCTGGCCGAACAGATGCCGGAGTTCATGCCTGTGGGCAGGTAGCAAATTTTCACACAAACTGTACCCTTTCCTGTAAAGAAATCAAAGCCTACCTTACCCGGTATCTTCCTTCCGATATTGGAATCCACTCTGTTTCTGAAGTTGGAGAACGCTTTCACAGCCGATTGAATGCCAAACAAAAGACTTATCTCTATCGGATCTCTCTTCCGCAGGTTCCAAATGTCTTTCAAAGAAAATATCTTTGGTACTTTCCTGAAACATTGAACCTTGAAAAAATGCAGGAAGCCGCATCACTGCTTCTTGGCGTTCATGATTTTCAGGGATTTTCTTCTGTCAAAAAAACAAAAAAATCCACTGTACGCAGGCTTTATGAAATATCCATCCGAAAAACCTCTTCTGAAATCCAAATTACTTATATTGGAAACGGCTTTCTTCACCATATGGTCCGCATTCTTACAGGAACTCTCGTAGAAATCGGATGCGGAAAAATGAAACCTGCCCAACTTCAAAAAGTTTTTGAAACCAAAAAAAGAGAAGATGCAGGAATGACTGCACCTCCTCAGGGATTATTTCTTATGCATGTAGAATATGAACAGGATCACTTATCTTAACAGATTATCATTGTCAAAATAATCAATCTTCATAGCATGACGGACATTTCCAAGTGTCTGTCCTGCTTTTTCTCTCGCTTTCCTGCTTCCTTCTTTTAAAATCTCATAAACTTCCGGAAGACGCTGTTCCCACATCTTTCGGCGCTCTCTAATCGGACGCAGCTCTTCCTGAATTACCTGATTTAAGAATTTCTTAACCTTCACATCACCAAGTCCTCCGCGCTGATAATGTGCTTTCAGTTCCTCAAGACCGCTGTATTCCGGAAGATACTCTTCAAAGTATTCCTGTTTGCAAAATGCATCCAGATAAATAAAAACAGGATTTCCTTCCACTTGTCCGGGATCCTGCACCCTCAAATGATTCGGATCTGTAAACATGGACATGACCTTCTTCTTGATATCTTCCTCTTCATCGGATAAATAAATACAATTCCCAAGAGATTTGCTCATCTTTGCCTTTCCGTCAATTCCCGGAAGACGCAGGCATGCTTCGTTATCCGGAAGAATAATCTGCGGATCAACCAAAGTTTCTCCGTACACAGTATTAAATTTGTGGACAATCTCTTTGCACTGCTCCAACATCGGAAGCTGATCTTCTCCTACCGGAACTGTCGTCGCTCCAAAAGCTGTAATATCCGCCGCCTGACTAATTGGATAGCAAAAGAATCCCACAGGAATACTTGCTTCAAAATTGCGCATCTTAATTTCTGATTTCACTGTCGGATTCCGCTGTACACGGGATACCGTCACCAAATTCATATAGTAAAATGTCAATTCCGTCAGCTCCGGAACCATAGATTGTATAAAAATCGTACTTTTTTCCGGATCCAAACCACAGGCCAAATAGTCCAGAGCCACCTGCATAATATTTTGACGAACCTTTTCCGGATGTTCTGCATTATCCGTCAGTGCCTGGGCATCTGCAATCATAATATAGATCTCGTCATATTGATTGGAATTTTGCAATCTTACTCTTTCTTTCAATGAGCCTACATAATGTCCTACATGTAAGCGTCCTGTAGGGCGGTCTCCTGTTAAAATTACCTGTTTCATTCTTCTCTCCTTTTCCAAGCGTTCCATTTCGGCACTGATTTTTTCATCCAATACCTCTGGTTTTTATTGTAAATTTAAATCTTGCCGGTGTCAATCTTCTTTTTTATGGCTTCTTGTAACATCTCTGAGCCATTTAAAACTGCGGTATCGAATGGCCGTAATCGGTATTTTCAAAAGCTCATCACTCATCAAAAGCACATAGACTGCCGGAACACTCCATCGTAAGACAAAGGCTGCCACTGCTCCGAGAAAAATAGAACATCCCCACATGGTACACACATCTAGGATCAGTCCAAACCTTGTATCGCCTCCGGATCGAAATACTCCTACCACCATCGTTGTATTAAACGATTGCGCAACCACAAAATATGACATCACAAAAAACATCATCTGCAGATAGTATTTTGCCGTTCCCGTTAATGAAAGAAATGTCGTTGCAATCGGAGAAACCAGAAGAATCAAAACACCTCCCGTAAGCCCCATAGCAACACTTAATATAAGAAATCTTTTCGCATATGCCTTAGCATAAAGAAGTTTTTTCTCTCCAATGGTTTTTCCAAGATAGATCGCCGCCGCACTTGCCAGACCAAAAGAGACGACCGTCGCCAGTTGTCTTGCCACCTGCGCCACAGAGTTTGCCGCGACTGCCGCACTTCCCATATGTCCTAAAATAGCTGTATTCGCTGATGTTCCAAGCCCCCACATGACCTCATTCAACACCACCGGAAGAGAATACCGAAGAAAATCCTTTACCAAAACAGTATCCAAATGTATAAAGTATGTCATTTTGAAGGTTACGTCCCGATTGAAGATTTTTGCATATCCGTACACAAGGAGCAGTTCTAAAAATCTTGAGATCAGCGTGGCAAGCGCAGCCCCCCGAATCCCCATCACCGGACACCCCAACAAACCAAAAATAAAAACTGCATTTAATATCACATTACATACAAACGATGCCAGATACACAACCGTTGCCACAATCACGCGCTCGATACTTCGCATCACATAGAGATATACATTGGTAATTCCCATGACAATATAAGAAAATCCGACAATCCTCAAATATTTTATTCCTTCCTCAATCACCTGAGGGTCATTTGTAAAAATTCTCAACAGCAATTCAGGAACAAACAATGCCGCTAAGGTGAATACAGCAGTCACCATCACAGCCGACCGAATTCCAAGGGCTAAAATCTTCTCGATAGCTTCCCGATCGCCCTTTCCCCAATATTGTGCCGTTAACACCGTGGCTCCAGAAGTCAATCCAAATAAAAATAAAACCATAATATACTGAATCTGACCCGCAAGTGAAGCTCCGGACAAAACCGTCTCGCTAACTTTTCCAAGCATTACAACATCTGCTGCCGTGACGCCTACATTAATCAAATTTTGAAGTGCCATAGGCACCACAAGCGCAAATACCGTTTTATAAAATCTTTTCCAATCAATATTTAATTTTTTCTCTTTCTGCTGCTTTAACATCATAAACCTTTCCGAAAATCACCGGAAGCGCCAAAAGGCACATTCCGGGATTGTAAGTAATTGCCAAGGTCTCGGGCAAGCCCGGACTTTGGCTCATCGCTATCACAAAAAACCGGAATGCATCATCAAACATCCCGGCTTTTCTGTGTTTTGTTTTCATTTTTTCAGTGCTATCTAAAATTATAGAAGTTTACTGAATGATTAATGCCTCTTCATTGCTGAACTCTTCTTTATCTTTTGTTACAGCAACATAGTACACACTTCCATCCTCCGGCTTGTAATAAATATTCAATTCGGAAATTTTATTCATCCTGACCCCTAACGTCTTCAATTCTTCCTTTACAAGCTTCTCTGTATCTTTCACATTAACATTATGCTCCTGATACTGTACCTCGATTTTTGTTTTCATAATTCTCCCTTTCACTTCAAATCGTTTACATTATCTATTATATACTGTATTTCTTTAAGATTCAACTGGTAATCTTATTTTGTACCAAACGACCTGCAATCACTCCCGATAGAATTCCGATCACAATTCCTCCCAGCACATCGGTTGGATAATGCACGTATAAATACAGTCTGGAAACTGCAATCAATACTGCCAGCACCAGCGCCGCTTTCCATAATTTTCGATTCCCGGCTATATAAAGCGCTGTCACACTGGCAAACGATGCAGCCGTGTGACCGGAAGGAAACGAATAGTCTTTTAACGGCTGAACCAACAATGTAACGGTTGTATTGATATCATAAGGACGTACTCTCGCAACCAATGGTTTCAAAATTACATTGCATAACACTGCGTCTACTACCAACGCAAACAACAGATACCAGCCTGTCTTTCTTGTCTTTGGAAGAATCAGCAAAATTGCGGTAAGAACAATCCAAATGATCCCCGCATCGCCCAGTTTTGTTATTCCCGTCATAATAGAATCCAAGATCGGATGATGTATCTTTTGAATCATGTTCAAAATCTCTAATTCAATCCCCATAAAATTTTCACCCTTTCTGTGTTTGGTATTTTGCAGCCATTATACCATACCTGATTCAACATCGTCTATACAACAGATTCTTGAGTTTCCGCAAACTGTAATTCAAAAATGAATAAGTATTCCCAAAGTCTCTACCTGATGACTTTTTGAAATAATCAGAATGGCAGTTCTGTGATTAGATGCACTTTAATAAGCCCCGCTGAAACCAGACTTTGGGAGATGTATTTTTCCTCTGCTTAAACAACCAGCTTAAGGCAGAGCTGACGGTATGCAGGACGTTTTGTCCGGAACCATAACCTGACGCCTTGCCCCGGTCCATGACAAAGGTTACTTTTTGGAATAATGCAGCTGCACGCTCCATAGCCGAAAAGATAATGCTATTGATGGATGTAAAATTTTTTTCATTTGAAGAATGGATTCTTGAAAACAGACTGACTGGATGATTGCTGTTGGAAGCAAGAATGCCATAATTCATGTCAGCGATAAACTTTCGTTCGGGTTTGGGAAGCATTCTGGAAATTTTATTGGAAAAATTTAAAATTTCCCGTTTCATTTGATAGGTTTTTGATGTAAAATTGACCATGAGAAATCTCTGGAGACCATTCCGTGTACAAGTTTGTGTTGGTAAAAACTTCCATGATCGACCAATTTATAAATCTCTGAAGCCTCAATCCTCTTTTGAAACCTACAACGATGCATATGCTGCTCTGGTTGAATTTCATAAAAATCCTTACGATCTTGATTCTGATCTAACTATTGAACAGCTTTATGAAAAATAGATCGCCTGTTATTTTGAAACTTTGAGTAATCCATCTAGCGAGCGAACGATTAAATCTGCTTGGAACTACTGCTCTGCCATTTATAACATGCGTGCCAAAGACCTACGAGCAAGACACATTAAAGGTTGTATGGAAGAAGGAACCTACATAATTAATGGAAAAGAAAAGCACCCATCTCCCACTACGAAAACAAAAATAAAATCTCTATTCAATTTAATGTGGGTTATGCCGAAGAATATGAACTTGTTGATAAAAATTATGCTAGAACTTTCAAACTGTCAGATGATATTATTAAAGATATCAAGAAAGAAAAGAAAGATCATATTGACTTCACAGATGAAGAAATGCAGAAATTATGGAATAATTTGTATGACGTTGACTATGTAGATGTGTTGCTGATTCAATGCTACTCCGGTTGGCGTCCGCAGGAGTTAGGCTTGCTAAGAATAGAAAATGTAGATTTACAAAATTGGTTTATTACTGGCGGTATGAAAACCGATGCCGGAAAAGATCGTGCAGTTCCAGTTCATCCCAAAATTCGCACCTTAGTAAAACATCGTTACCAGGAAGCCTTATCTTTAGGAAGTGAATACTTAATCAATTGCACTGATACAAAGACTCACAGAAGCAATCTAAAACTTACATACGATAAATACCGTCACAGAATTGATAAGATTGTTGAACAGCTAGAATTAAATCCTGATCATCGTGCTCATGACGGACGTATCCAGTTTGCAACAATGGCAAAAGCCGCCAATGTAAATGAATATGCCATAAAACGTATCATGGGACATAAAATAAAAGACATTACAGAGAATACTTATACCAAAAGGAAAAGAGAGTGGCTTATGGAAGAGATATTAAAAATTAAATAATTTAAGCAAAAAAGAGCCAAGATATGATATATATTCTTGACTCTTTTTATGTATTCACTTGTAGCAACGAATTGTAGTAATATTGTAGCAATGTTGTAGTAACAAATCACTTTTCACTGCTTTTTACCACTTTTATCGTTCCTAAAAACCACGTATTTATGCGGTTTTTTAGAATTTTCCTTCTTTAGCGGCTTCCTCTAAACTAACTGCTACAGCTACCGTAGCACCTACCATTGGGTTATTTCCCATACCGATTAATCCCATCATTTCTACATGGGCCGGCACAGAAGAAGATCCTGCAAACTGTGCATCACTATGCATACGTCCCATAGTATCTGTCATACCATAAGAAGCTGGTCCTGCTGCCATATTATCCGGATGAAGTGTACGTCCTGTACCTCCGCCGGAAGCTACAGAAAAGTATTTTTTACCCTGCTCCATACATTCTTTCTTATAGGTACCTGCAACAGGATGCTGGAAACGAGTCGGGTTTGTGGAGTTTCCTGTGATGGAAACATCAACCCCTTCTTTATGCATAATTGCAACACCCTCTGTTACATCATTTGCACCGTAACAGTTAACCTTAGCTCTCAAACCTTCAGAATAAGATTTTCTGAAAACTTCTTTGACTTCTCCTGTATAATAGTCCATCTCTGTCTCAACGTATGTAAATCCATTGATTCTTGAGATAATCTGAGCAGCATCTTTTCCAAGACCGTTTAAGATAACTCTCAATGGTTTCTGGCGAACCTTATTTGCTTTTTCAGCAATACCGATAGCTCCCTCAGCAGCAGCAAAAGATTCATGTCCTGCCAAAAATGCAAAACATTCTGTTTCTTCTTCCAACAGCATCTTTCCTAAGTTACCATGTCCAAGACCTACTTTACGCTGATCCGCAACAGATCCCGGAATACAAAATGCCTGAAGACCTTCCCCGATTGCCGCAGCTGCATCTGCCGCTCTTTTACATCCTTTTTTAATTGCAATCGCCGCACCTACAGTATACGCCCATTTTGCATTTTCAAAGCAAATCGGCTGAATTCCTTCCACCTGAGCATAAACATCTAATCCAGCAGCTTTTGTAATTTCTGCAGCTTCTTCTATAGAATTAATGCCATACTCTTTCAAAACAGCAAGAACTTGTTTTTCTCTTCTCTCATATGATTCAAATAAAGCCATTCTTCGTTACCTCCTATTGTTTTCTTGGGTCAATAATTTTCACAGCGTCATCAACGCGTCCGTATTGACCTTTCGCCTTGTCCATAGCTGTCTGAGCATCGTCTCCGGCTTTGATAAAATCCATCATTCTTCCAAAATTGATAAACTGGTATCCGATAATCTCATCATCTGCATCAAGAGCGACACCTGTGACATAACCTTCAGCCATTTCAAGATAACGAGGTCCCTTCTTCAGAGTTCCATACATTGTACCAACCTGAGATCTTAAACCTTTTCCTAAATCTTCCAGCCCGGCACCGATCGGCAGTCCGTCTTCAGAGAAAGCACTCTGAGATCTTCCGTATACGATCTGTAAAAATAATTCTCTCATTGCTGTATTAATCGCATCACAAACCAAGTCTGTGTTTAATGCTTCTAAAATCGTTCTTCCCGGCAAAATTTCAGACGCCATAGCTGCGGAATGTGTCATGCCTGAACATCCGATGGTTTCTACCAATGCCTCCTGAATAATACCTTCTTTTACGTTAAGAGTTAATTTGCACCCTCCCTGCTGTGGCGCACACCAACCTATACCATGTGTTAACCCTGAAATATCAGCGACATCTTTCGCTTTTACCCATTTTGCTTCTTCAGGAATCGGGGCAGCTCCATGGTTTACACCCTGAGCTACTGTACACATTTGTTCTACTTCATGTGAATAAATCATGTTGAAACTCCTTTCAGTATTAAAATTAACAGTTTCATTTTAGCATATCGTTAAAAATAAAACAACAAATTATCTTAATATCTTTATTAACTTCGACAAACATTTTACAAATCCTGTCGAATCAGAGAAATGGAAGTCTCATACCCAATCCCATGAATTTCTTTGCAACTACGTAGCAGCAAATTCCTGATAGTCTTTCGAGATAAATTTCTATTTTTTCCCTTGTTCATGCCGCCGTTTCAAAACCAATGCACAAACAACGCTGATCAACGCCACTGCTGTGGAATACAATCCAACATATATGGTATCTCCTTTTCCGTAATTGATCAAAACCGTACAGATTGTAGGTACCATTCCTGCCACAAGAAAACTCGGAACATGATATACAAATGATATTCCAGAATATCGAACTTCCGTCTCAAAATAAGAAGACCACAAAGAACTGATAACTGCCCATATTAAATTGTAAGCAATGCTCCATCCGAGAACAATTCCAACAATTGTAATTAAGAGATTTCCATGACTTAATTCGATTACTTTCAATGTGGGAATACTTAAGACCGCCGAAGCCAATCCTCCAATCACAAACGTTTTTGTATTTCCCAATTTCTGTGCACACCATCCGCCAAACAAAGTAAACGGTATCTTAAATATGCAGGCAACAATTGTAATAATATAAGTCTGAATTAGCGGCATTCCGAGCCAGCTAATGCAGTAGGACAAAATCCATACAATGAAAATATTATAAAATGTGCCGTCTACCCACCTGGTTCCGCATCCCAGAAGCAGCGTTTTCCAATATCCTTTTACCATTGGCACAAATCCGACTTTATGTTTTTTTCCTTCTGCCTCTTCTGCTTCCAGCTTTGCCTGCGCTTTTTTATAATCCTCTGTTTCCATCATCTCCCCTTTTTGCCGTATCACAATCGCGGTCAAAACAATGGCAGCTAAAAACGGAATTCTCCATCCCCATGTAAAGAAAATTTCTTCCGGAAGCACCAGCGTTGGAACAGCAATAAGAATTGAGGACAGGCCAAATCCAATGGGTAATCCAATCTGAGGAATTGCAGAATAAAAAGAACGTTTATTTTCCGGCACATTTTCATAAGCCATTAAAATTCCGCCTCCCCAAGTGCCGCCTCTTCCAAAACATTGTGCCAGACGCATCAACTGAAGAACAAAAACAACCCAGATACCTGCCTGCGCGGAAGACGGAAGAATTCCTATGATCGATGTAGAAATTCCCATCATCAGCAAGGAAGCATACATGGTAACCTTTCTTCCTTTTCGATCTCCGATATGCCCAAAGAAAATTGCTCCAAAGGGTCCGGCAATATATCCAATCGCAAACGACATGTAGGATAAGATCAAGGCTGTCGTTTCATTGCCTGTCTGTGCGAAAAATACTTTATTAAATACCGTTCCCGCCGCCGTTCCGTACAGCAAAAAGCAATACCATTGAACTGCGCTTTCAAACAAAGTAATTGCCGCAATTTTTCTGAATTTTTTATTTCCCATGACATCCTCCTAATCTTCTTCCCCATCATAATATTGAAACGGCCAAGGTCCGGAATAAGGCGCATCCGTTGGAATCGTCACATAATGAGTATTGATCTGGTCATCCTCTAATTCATGAATCAAATATGCGGGATTCCCCAGAAAAAAGCGATCTCCGCCTCCTTTAAATCCATTTCTTTTTTCCTGCTCCGTAACAGATGAATCATACTTTCCGCGGAAATCCACTTCCATCTGCATAGAGATTGACGGACAGGCTACGCTTGGTATTCCTTTCCAGCATGTAAAAATTGCCGTGTGCATATGTCCGCAACAGAGACGAACATTTTCATGCTTTTTCAAAATTTCTGCCAGCCGGTCCGCTTGATCGAACCCCTCATCCATTGCCGGCAAACCTGTAACAAACGGCGGATGATGTGTCAGGACTAACGTAGGTTTTTCTGGATATTCTCCGATTTTCTTCTCCAGCCACTCGGCAACCGCGTCACTTAATCCTCCCGAATGACATGACGGTTTGCTGGTATCCACTACAATCACTCTCATCGGATATTCATCAATTGTATAACAAATATATGGTTGGATTTCTCTTTCTACCGGAACTTCCTCCGAAAACATTTCTAAAAAGAACTCTCTCTTATCATGATTTCCGGGAACAATATAGACTGGTCTTGGAAGCTTTCTCAGCCCTTCTCGAATCAGTTCGTACCCCTCTTTTGTACCGCCCTCAGACAAATCTCCGGTCACGACAAATAACTCCGGCAATTCATAATCTTTTTGTTTGCAAAAGTATTCTACCGTCTGATCCAGAGCCTTTTTGGTATCCGCTTTTTGAAAGGAAAGCTTCCCGTCACCTCTTAAATGGAAATCTGATATTTGTATAACCCTCATAAAGATATTACCTCCTGGTTTTTTTATCGTTGTTCCAGAACTTAAAATATGCTACAATTAATTAAAATTTTAATTAAAAACATCAATGTTTGTTTGATTTAATTTTATAATTTTTAATCAAACAAGGCAATTTATTTTAATTATTTTAAAATAAATATGGATTTTTTCCTAAAAATCGGCGTTTTATTTTATATATTATTCACAAATTAATTAAAAATTTATTAAATTTTTAACCAACAAAGGAGAGGGTATCATGTCAAACTGTAAAAAAATAACATTAAAAGATGTTGCAGAACATTCGGGGGTATCCGTCAGTTCTGTTTCTATGATTCTAAATAAACGATCTGATGTTTCCTTTTCAGAAGAAACCATCCAAAATGTTCTTTCTTCCGCTCAAAAACTAGGTTATTGCACAAAGAAAAATGCAAAAACAAAAACTTCCGTGCAGTCTCCTAAAAATATCATCGCTATCTTTTGCCCTAATATTTCCAACGCCTATTATTCTACAATTGCTCAGTCCATCGAACAGGCAGCTCATTTAAAAGGCTTTAAGACCATCATTTTTACCACATTTCGGGACGATAAACTAGAGCAGGAATTTATAAAAGAAGTTCTCCATATGAATTTAAGCGGAATTATTTTTACAATGATGCCTGAAAAGCCTTCTTTCCTGGAACGTATCGCAAAAAAACTTCCGGTTATAACAATCGGAGATAAAACCTCTCCGCTGGATCTTGATGTAATCGAGACAAGCAACTACACCGCCGGAATTTTGATGGCTGAACATTTATATGAGTTAGGACATCGCCATATTGCATTTCTTACAACCACAATCGGTCCTTCCTTGTCCCTTGCCATGCGTTTCCAGAGACTCCGTGCGATCCAGGACACGTATCAAAAACTTTCCATGGGAGAACCATATGAAATCATTGTCAAAGAAAAACAAGTTTCTCCTGAACTGGAACGTAAAAACATTTTTTTAGAACACGGTGTCGGATATGATTTATGCAGCCAGTGTCTTGCTGACCGCCGTTTATCAAGCCTCACCGCATTTATCGGAAATAATGACATGGTTTCTTATGGAATTATGGACGCTATTTTAAAAAAAGGATATAAAATTCCCGCAGATTTTAGTGTCTGCGGCTTTGACAATGATTTTGCTTCCAGTCTTCTCCCAATTTCACTTACAACCGTCGAGCATTATATGGAAGATAAGGGAAAAAAAGCATTTGAAATGCTTTATCAAAAAATTCAAAATAGTGATATGCAAAACATCTCAGATCAAAAATGTATTATTCGTATTGAATATAAATCGAAACTCATTATTCGTGATTCTACGAATCTCTCCAGAACCATTCAAAATTAGCTTTATATTTATATGGATAAAACAAAAACCATCGTACAGATACCCTGTACGATGGTTTTTGTTTTTAAAGGATTCACTTTACTCTCCATCCAGTAAATTTTTCAACTTCTTAAGATTTTTTGCGGAAATTTGATAAAAAAACTGTTTTCCATCTTTCTTCTCAATGCAAACCATATCTTGATCTCCGACCAAAACCTTCGTCAAAGTCCCC
>CAJMHU010000030.1 GCA_905213305.1 uncultured Anaerostipes sp. | reverse complement strand
AATGTCATGTACGGAAAGAAAACCGGATCTACACCAGACGGAAGAAAACTCGGAGAACCTTTAGCTCCGGGCGCTAATCCAATGCACGGCAGGGATGTTAACGGTGCTCTGGCTTCTTTAAACTCTGTTGCTAAGATTCCTTATCGCGATGTATGCCAGGACGGTGTATCCAATACATTCTCCATTGTGCCGGATGCTCTTGGAAAGGATTCCGCACAGCAGGAAGACAACTTAACTTCTATTTTAGATGGATACTTTGTTCAGGGGGCACATCACTTAAATGTCAATGTTCTCCACAGAGAGACACTCATAGACGCAATGGAGCATCCACAGAAATATCCGACGCTTACCATTCGCGTTTCCGGATATGCTGTGAACTTCCATCGTCTGTCCAGAGAGCAGCAGGAAGAAGTGATCAGCAGAACCTTCCATCAAAGTATGTAAAACAAATTCAGCAGAAAAATCTTTCCGTATCCGGCTATTCCGGCTGGACGGAAAGATTTTTTTAACTCTTACGAAAACGATTGAAAACAGGAGACCAAACGATGCGTACCTTTCAAAACTTTATACAATATTATAAACCATACAAAAACGTATTTTTTTTGGATTTGGCATGTGCTGCTTTTATCAGCATCATTGACCTGGCATTTCCTCAAATTCTGCGAACACTCACAAATACTTTATTTCTGGAGGATAGCTCCGTGATTTTACAGAAGCTTCCGCTCATCGGCATGACGCTTTTGCTCTGCTACATCCTGCAGGCGCTGTGCAAATATTACGTCAGCTGTCAGGGCCATATTATGGGCGCCCAAATGGAGCGGGATATGCGCCGACAGCTCTTTGATCACTATGAAAAACTTTCTTTTTCCTATTACGATCAAAATAATACCGGTCAGATGATGAGCCGTCTGGTTTCAGATTTATTTGATATCTCTGAATTCGCTCATCACGGACCGGAAAATCTTTTTATTTCTCTTGTAAAAATTATCGGCTCCTTTCTTTTCCTATTTATGATACAGTGGAAACTGGCGCTGATTCTCTTGACTGTAGTTTTTTTTATGATCTTTTTTTCCGCATCCCAGAACCGCAGAATGCAGGCAACCTTTCTGGATAACCGCCGTAAAATCGGAGACGTCAATGCGTCGCTTCAAGACTCTCTGGCCGGAATTCGCATCGTTCAGTCTTTTGCCAACGAAAACATTGAGCGCGAGAAATTTCACAATGGCAATGAAGCCTTTTTAGCCTCCAAACGAGAGAACTACCATGCAATGGGAACATTTCAGGGCGGCAATACCTTTTTTCAAGGGATGATGTATCTGATTACCTTAATTGCCGGAGGCTATTTTATTGCTTCCGGAGAAATGACAGCCGGTGATCTTGCAATGTATGCATTGTATATCGGAATTTTCATCAGCCCGATTCAAATTCTTGTAGAGTTAACTGAAATGATTCAAAAAGGACTGTCCGGATTCCGCCGCTTTCAGACCGTTATGGAAATCGAACCGGACATTACCGATTCCCCAAATGCCGTGCCGATTCAATGCCCGAACGGAACAATTCATTATCATGACGTATCCTTTTGCTACGAGGATCATGAAATTGTTTTAAACCATATTGACTTTGATATTCCGTCAGGAAAATCCGTTGCTCTTGTGGGACCATCCGGAGGCGGAAAAACAACCATCTGCTCTCTTCTTCCAAGATTTTATAATCCTGCGAAAGGTCAGATTACAATTGGAGGACAAAAGATACAGGATATCACTCTGGAAAGTCTGCGAAATTCTATTGGTATTGTTCAGCAGGATGTTTATCTGTTCGGCGGTACTGTCAAAGAAAATATTGCCTACGGAAAGCCTGACGCCTCCATGGAAGAAATTGTATCCGCTGCAAAGAACGCAAACATCCATGAATTTATCATGGAACTTCCCGATGGTTATGATACTTTTGTCGGGGAACGCGGAACCCGATTATCCGGCGGACAAAAACAAAGAATATCCATTGCCCGAGTTTTTCTTAAAAATCCGCCGATTCTGATTCTCGATGAAGCGACCAGCGCACTGGATAATGAAAGTGAACGTCATATTCAAAAAAGTCTGGAGGCCTTGTCCAAAAACAGAACAACCATTACAATCGCACATCGGCTCTCGACCATCCAACATGCCGATGAAATCCTTGTTATTGACAATCATACCATACAAGAACGAGGAACTCATACCCAGCTGCTTCAAAAAGGCGGTATTTATGCAAAATACTATAACATGCAGTTTGAAGGATTGTAGGCGGTCGCCAAGGTCTCAGGCAAGCCCGGACTTTGGCTCATTGCTATCACAAAGAAAAGCCTTCACAGGGGAATCCCTTGTGAAGACTTTTTATGTATTACCGAATCTGATTTGCACTAATCACAACATTTCCTTTGCTAGCTTTCACTCCCTTTGCTTCCAATAATTCAGAAACTGTGCAGACCTCAAATCCCCTTTCTTTCAGCTTTGGAAGAACTTTCTCTACCGCCTCTACTGTCTGAAGATGAATGTCGTGCATCAATACAATATCACCATCTTTCGCATTTTTCAAAATCGCTTGAACTGTGGCGTTTGTATTTCTGGTTTTCCAGTCCAGCGTGTCAATATTCCAAAGAATCAACGGTCCGTCCACATTGTTCTTAACCGTCTGATCAATGGCTCCATACGGCGGGCGGACACTGACCGCTTTGCTTCCGCAGGCAGCCTTGAGCGCCTGATTCATCATTTTCATCTGCTTCCTTACTCCGGCAGCCCCGATTTTCGTCAGCTGGGGATGGTTGTAAGAATGCCCGGACACTTCATTTCCAGATTCTAACACTTTCTTTACTGACTCCGGATATAATTTTGCATTCTGTCCCAACATAAAAAATGTTGCCCGTGCGTCATTTCGTTCCAGCGCATTGATCACCCGCTCTGTATTTCCGCGCTTCGGACCATCATCAAAAGTAAACGCTATTAATTTTTTACTTTTATCAATTTTTCTTGGAACATACAGCGCATTTTTCAACTGTTTTCCAGTATCTTTGGCCAGAATCTCCTCATTGGCCTTTACCATATACTCGCCCATCGAGCGATTCACCTTCTGGTAGCTGGTACGGCTGACCTTTGAAAAGATTACCGTTCCCAAAATTATCACCACAACCACTCCAAGAATCACGGAGATTCTTTTTGTATTCCATTTTCTTCTTCTTCCTCTAGACATAATACCCTTCTTCTTTCCTTACATAATTTTTACAACAACAGTTGAAATGCATCCACATCCACAAGCCCAAGATCCGTCAGACGCAATGACGGAATCACCGGCAATGCCATAAAAGACAAGGTAATAAACGGATCAACACCCTTGGAAACCCCCATTTCCCAGGCTTTCTCTAACATTCTGTCAATTCGTTCCTGAATCTTTCGGGCAGGTTCCTGACTCAACAGCCCCGCAATCGGAAGCGGAAGCGCATCCACAAGGTTTCCTTCAGATACTATCGCATATCCTCCCTGAATATCCTCAATTGCTTTTACCGCAGTCAGAATATCATCATCGTTATCACCGGCTGCAATGATATTATGAGAGTCGTGTGCTACCGATGTTGCAATCGCACCATTTGTAATCCCATATCCTTTTAAAGGCGCCGCCGCTGCGTTTCCGGTTCCTCTGTGCCGCTCAAAGACACACAACTTAGAATATTCATGATCCGGCTGAAACCATCCGGCTTCCTGCGGGACCTCTTCCCGTAAAAATTCTGTCACAATCTGTCCCGGAATCATACCGATCGCCGGAATCTCTCCCTGTGCTTTCACTTGAATTTTTTCTTTTGCAACGTCCTTTAAAATCACCGTATGAAGCATTGACTCCCTGACAGCTCTTGGCTTCCCCGAAAACAAAGTCTCATCCACAAGCTTTCCCTGTTTATACACGGAATGAATTTGAATTTCTTCCAGAGAATCCAGTACCACAACATCCGCGTCTCTGCCTTCGCAAAGCGCTCCCACATTGGTCAGACCATAAGTTTCCGATGCGTAATACGTTGCCATCGCAATCGCCTGTACCGGATCCATCCCCAGCTGGATGCTCTTCCTTATATTGTACCCAATATGACCTTCATTTTCAATAGTATCCAAATGTTTATCATCTGTACAAAACATAAAGTTTGAGATCAATTCCGGTTCCCGCAGCAATCCGGGAATAATATTTGCAACATTTCTTGCAGCACTTCCCTCCCGCACCAGAATTTTCATCCCCGCGAGACATTTTTCTCTCGCCTCTTCATAAGAGGTACATTCATGATCTGTCATAACTCCGGCTTGTACATAGGCTTTCAAATCCTCTCCCGTCAGTCCCGGTGCATGTCCGTCAATAACCATTCCTTTGCATAAATCTAATTTCTCCATGATCTCCGGATCTCTGGCCAAAACCGCCGGATAACACATAACCTCTCCCAGTCCCAAGACCAGCGGATGATCTTTCCAGCGCTTCATATCCTGTGCGGTAAAATCGGCGCCATTGGTTTCAAATGGAGTCGCCGGTATGGACGAAGGCATCATTACATAAATTGTCATCGGGACATCCTCGGCAGCATGAAGAATATATTCCATAGCATCATTTCCCTTAACATTTACCAGCTCATGAGGATCTGCAATCACCGTTGTTGTTCCTTTGGGCATCACCGTTTTGGCAAATTCCATTGGGACCGCCATGCCGGACTCAATATGTACATGGCTGTCAATAAATCCCGGAGTCAAATATTTACCGGCACAATCCACTTCTTTCTTCCCGGAGAAGCTTCCAATTCCTGCAATCTTGCCATTCCGAATCAAAAGGTCCGCCTTCCGGATGCATAGATTCACAACATCTACGATGTTTCCGTTTTTTAAAACCAACTCTCTTGTATCCATCAGCACTCTTTTTTCCTTTCATAAAAACGTACAATTCCTACATAGTATTTTGAACCGGGATTGAATAACATATTCCAGTCAATTTCTTCCCGTTCCCCGCAATTGGACCAGATTAACTTCTCTTGTTCTTCATCAAATCCCGTAACTGTTACCCAATGCCAATTATCTTCCCGCAGTTCTTTTGCAGGATGTCTTAAAATCAAAAAGGCAACAGGATCTCCATTACAAATTCCCTGAAATATAAATTCCAATGCCTGATTTTTTTCTTTTGGCAAAAATAAACTTTTTGATTCCAAAACAATTCCCCGGTCCGCCGCATACGCCTTAAAATCTTTTGCAAACCTTCCAATCAATGGATATCCCATAAATCCTGGTTTCATATAACCGTACATGGTTTCCATTAATTTTAAATAAACATCATAGTTATCTGCATTTAATTCCCATTGATACAATGCTTTCATTTTCGGTTTTGTTTTAGCGTAGATTGCAGCGATATTACTCCCCGTAACACTTCCGCACCCTGCCAGTCTTTGAAAACTTCCCGAAAACCATTCCTGATTCCCTCCATATCCTATGGTTTCTCCATCCCTCTGAATCAAAGGACAGCAAAGTTCTTTTCTCATATTGTATTCCTTTCCTGCATAAACTAGAAAAAAAGAAGTTGGATCCTATGAAACATTTATCGAATCATCATATTTTTAAGCTCTGCATGGTTCTTCCCGCCGTAATATCTCTGTGTTCTTTTATACTTTCTCCCCATATATATGATATGATTTCTGAGTTTCGGACACCTTCCTTTATGCCTGACATTCATTCACTCTTTTTCTTTATGCTTGTATTTTCCATCTTTTTTGGCATCTCTGCTTATTACGTCATCCTTTCATCCGGCAGGTACACTGCTCATATTTTAAAATTTTATGCGGCGTCCTGCTTTTTCCTGTTTTTCTGGCCAATCCTTCTATTTGAATATCAGCTTCTATTTTTCGCATTTGTCTGGACCATCATGCTGAATCTGATCAACTTTTATTTATTCTTCATGTTATGCGCTTTAAACTTAAAATCTACAATATCACTGATTCCGTATTTGTTATGGTGCCTGTTTTTATGCTGTTTCACACTCAATTTCCTGATTTTAAATTAAAAAATAGCAAATCCGCCTATCATATCCGGTCTGTTTCCTATATAATACTTGCAGAACGATTTGATAACCAACAAAAGAAAGGCATACAACAATGAAGAAGATGATTCTTTCACTTTTGATTGCGGTATTCATTCTCACCGGCGCTGTGATTACAACTTTAAACTTCCGACCTCTATATTACCACGATATTAACGCTTTGAAAATAGAACAAACTTCCGGATTTTCCAAAACAATCATCCGAAATAATTATGACGCTCTGATTACGTATAATTCTATTTTCTTCCATGATGATCTAAAGCTGACCTTGCCCATGTCTGAGGAAGGCAGGATTCATTTTGCAGAGGTCAAACGAATCTTTACCGTCATTCAGATTCTCTGCCCGTTGTCTCTTTGCGCGGCTGTCCTTCTTGGCATCTTTGAATTTCAGCGCCGCAATTATCAATTTCTTAAAACCGGCGCCATAACGACCTTGCTTTTACCTTTGATTTGCGGCATTTTTATGCTGTTCAACTGGGAACAAACCTTCATTCTCTTTCATAAAATCATGTTCCGAAATAATTATTGGCTATTTGATGAAGCCTTAGATCCAATCATCACGATACTTCCCGATGAATTTTTCTTACACTGTGCTCTGATGATTCTTTCCTTGACTTTCCTTGGAGCCGTTTTATGTCTTGGATTTCACTCTTTTTTTCGACATAAATTTATGTTATAATGTTTTAATATTAATTTTTTATTACAAATGTTACATTTTATTTAAGTCTGGAGTTGACTTTTATGATAAGAAATACAAAAATCAAGACAAAAGAAATCCGAAAAATTTTAAGAAAACGATGGATTCGTCGTTTTCTTCCTGTACTGTTTATTTTCTGCGGGATCGGACTTTTCACAGCCCAGTATTTTCACTCTTCTCAAAAAAAGACCACACCGCAAAAAGAGAAATCTGACGCATCAAAGCAAACAGCGTCCCCTTCCAAAAAAAACAGCAGCTCCGCTCAATTAAAACCCTGGTATACATATCACAGTGTTGCCCACGCGATGGGCGGACTGGACGGAAAAGATTACTTAAATTCCATCGATGGATTTTACCCTGCTTATGAAAAAGGTTACCGGATTTTTGAGATGGACATCCTTTTCACTTCCGACCACGTTGCTGTCGGAAAACACCGCTGGGGATGGAACCTTTCCGATCCCACCACAAAAAAAGGAACCCCTGCTTCTTATCAGGAGTTCAAAAATACAAAAATTTATGGAAAATATACTCCCACCTCTTTCTTAGATGTGTTGAATCTCATGGAAAAATATCCAGACTTCTATTTAATGACAGACTCCAAGAGTACCAAACCCAATGCCGTAAGAGAAGACTTCCGTATTTTAGTCCAAACTGCCAAAAAAGTGGGAAAAGAAGACCTTCTGGACCGCATCATCGTACAAGTCTATAACCAAGATATGTACTATGCCGTAAAAAGCGTATATCCCTTTAAAAATTTCATATATACAACTTACCAGCAGCGTGATGCGGCCTTTTATCGAATGATCAAATTCTGTAAGGCAAATGGCATTCAGGGCGTCACCTGTCCTCAGAGCGACGTCAATGATTACCGAATGGAGCTTTTAAAAAAAGAAGGGATTTATTCCTACACCCACTCCGTCAATAACTCTTACTATGCAAAAGAATATATGCGGTTGGGCGTTTACGGAATTTATTCTGACTTTCTTTCCCCGGTACAGATTCAGAAAAGCTGGCTTGCAGTAAACTGTCCAGACTTTATATGGAACTACCTCAAGGCACGAATCCCCGCTTTACAAAATTAGGAGCTTTGCTGCGCAATCTTATTTCTTATATCCAGTGGCCCGGTCCACCACGTTTACCAAAGCTTCCCCTGCCATATAGCGCCTTAAATTGCCTGCTGCAATATCCACAATGCGGTACAGGGTTGCCGGATGATGAAAATCTCCGGAAATATGAGGGGTGATTACCGCATTTTGAACGTTCCATAATTTGTGCTGGCTTTGCAACGGCTCCGGATCGGTCACATCCAGTCCCGCTCCATAAATTTCTCCGGAAATCAAAGCCTGGCAGAGATCTTCTGTGTTCACAGCACTTCCTCTTCCCGCGTTTAATAAAATAGCAGTAGACTTCATCGCCTCAAATCTTTGTTTACAGAAAATATTGCGAGTCCCCTTGGAATCCGGAAGCACAGACAGAACAACATCTGCCTCCGGGAGCAGTTGATCTAGCTTCTCCATACTATAAATCTCATCCACATCCTGAGGCACTTCTCCGGGTCTTCTCTTAATTCCAATCACACGATATCCAAAATTTTTCATCAGCCTTGCAAAATATAATCCGATATCTCCAAGTCCTACAATTAATAAGGTTCCCCCTCGCAATGACATGACGTCTCCCTCATCCTGCCACTCGCACTGGTTTTGATTATCCCGATACAAATGCAGCTTTTTCTGAATCGAAAACAGCACTGCCAGCATATGTTCCGCTACTGCCGGACCATATGCCCCCGTGGCGTTGGTCAATAAAATATGATCTCCCAAGACGCCTCTCTTGACATAGGCATCTGCCCCCGCAGAATTCAACTGCAGCCATTCCAAACGCTCTGCTTCATATAATAAAAACGGATCAACATTTCCCAGAATAATATTGGCTTTCTGAACCAAGTCTTTTGACACTTTTTCGTAAGATGAGTAAACAAAGGTATTTCCCGGAGCGCTGGCTTCCAATGTCTTTTTGTGTCCTTCATCCACCGGCATTACAACTAAAATATTTTTTCCTGTCTTCATCTTTCCATTCCCCTTTCCAACATACAACAAAACCTGCGATTCTACTATGCCCGAACCATCATTTGCCCGGCAAATACCGCACCTAAACACGTTGTCACACTGCATACCATATAACAGACTGCCGTCGCAGCCCTCCCCGAACTTATCAGATTGGAACTCTCCAGGGCAAATGCAGAAAATGTCGTAAATCCTCCGCACACTCCGGTTTTCAGAAATAAGATCCATCTGGAATCTCCCAATCCGTACTTTACTGCCATTTGGCTGACAATTCCAATGACCAACGCGCCAGTGACATTAATGATAAAGGTCACCAGCGGAAACTGAGTCCGCTCGGAAATATGAATCCAGCTCATAATATATCGAAGAACAGCTCCTACAAAGCCGCCCGCACCTACGCAAAAACAATTCCAGATCATAAAAAAAACCTCCCAAATGATTTTATTTTATATCACTGGGAAGATTTTTGCAATTTTATTATGCGGCGCTACCGTTTTTGTTTTGGTTCATAATCGTTTCATATTCCTTTAATTTTCTCGCTGCCTTGGGCTCCAGCTTGGTCGGCACCTGGATTTGCACCGTCGCATACTGGTCCCCTTTCTGCCCATGATTGTTCATGGAAACAATTCCTTTGCCTCGAAGCCTGATTTTTGTTCCGGACTGCGTCCCTTCCCGAATCTTGCAAAGAACATTTCCATACAAAGTTTGAATCGGAACCTCCCCGCCGAATACGGCTGTGGTAAATGGAATATTTACAGTTGTATACACATCCATTCCTCTGCGCTCAAATCCGGGGTTCTCTCCAACGGTGACCCGAAGCAAAAGATCGCCTGGCTCTCCCCCTCCGATTCCTCTATGTCCTTTGCCCCGAAGCCGTATGCTTTTTCCTGTATCAATTCCCGCGGGGATATGGACTTTCAGCGATTGAGTCCTGCCTGTTTCATCTTCAAAATGAAGCAATTTCTCACCACCGGAAACTGCCTCATCAAAACTCACTGTAATATCCGCCGTGATGTCTGCGCCTCTCTGCCGAAAATAGGATTCCCCAAATCCATTTCCATAAGCTTCCGCCCGGTGAAATCCACGGTTTCCAAAAATATCTCCAAAGATGTCCCCGAAAATATCCCCGGCATCTTCTCCGGTAAAATGAAACTCCTGAAATCCCTGATTTTGATTTTTATAAAAATCAGATTCTGTACCGGTGCCGTCAAAGGCAGCATAGCCATAGCGGTCGTATAGTTTCCTTTTCTCCGGATCACTTAAAATCTGATATGCGTCTGTTATTTCTTTAAATTTTTGTTCTGCCTGCCGATTTCCGGAATTCATATCCGGATGATATTTTTTTGCCAGCCTTCGATATGCCTTTTTTATTGAAAAATCATCAGCATCCCGACGGACTCCAAGAATCTCATAACAATCTTTTTTTGCTGCCATCTTCTCACCTTCTTTACATTCCTTATTTTCCAAACAAAAGGAATGTGCCGAGCACATTCCTCTTAAAGATTTTTATCCCTCAATGGTTACATAACGTTTTTCTTCTGCCTTTTTCGTTTCATCTTTCTTCGGAATGTCCAGTGTCAGAATACCATTTTCAAATTTTCCATGAATATCATGTTCTGTCACACCTTTACCGACATAAAAACTCCGGCTCATATTTCCTGTATAACGTTCGCGGCGAAGATATTTTCCATCTTTATCTGTTTTATCGCTGCTGATGTCTTTTGCCGCACGGATCAGCAGATATCCGTCTTTCAGCTCTGCTTTCACCTCATCCTTTGTAAAGCCGGGAAGGTCTATGGACACTTCATAGCTTCCGTCTTTTTCCTTCACATCTGTTTTCATCAGATTGGCATGATTCTTTCCGTACAATTTTTTGTCAAAATCAGGGAAAGAAAAATCCATCCAATCATTTAATAAACTTTCTCCAAAAATACTTGGCATCATCATAAGTCATCTCTCCTTTTCTGTTCTATTTGTTCCTCTTGTTCTAGTTGTAATATATCACTTATTATCAGCACTGTCAATACTTGAGTGCTAATTTTTTTAAAATCCTCTATAGTCAACCATTATTTTTATTAGGTTGACATTCAAACATTTTTTTGATAAAGTTTTTTGTAATCATAAATACTATTTGAGAATTTTAATGAGGTGATTCTATGAATTTTTACATTCCTGCTACCAATCAAGATCCATTGCTCTCCCGACAAGATGCTATGGATATTTTAAATACCCCGGATCAGGAGCTTGACTCCCTGATCCAATTTGCCGGAAACCTTCGTCGAAAATATAAAGGAAGACAGGTGGGCATTCACCTTTTAACCAATGCCAGAAGCGGCAATTGTTCTCAGGACTGTTCTTATTGTGCGCAATCCTGTCATTCTCATGCAGATATTAAAACTTATTCCTGGATTGACGACCAAAAACTATACGACAATCATGCCTTTGTACATAATTCCCATTTATCCAGACATTGTATTGGATTCAGCGGTATGAAATTTACCGATGAAGAGATTGAAATTTTAGCAGAAAAGATTCAGAGAATGAAAACCGACGGAACGCACCTTTGCTGCTCCATTGGCTTTTTAACAGAAAAACAAGCGCTGATTTTAAAAAAAGCCGGTCTGGATCGCATCAATCACAATCTAAATACCAGCCGCTCTTACTATCCTAACATTTGCTCTACCCATACCTACGAACAAAGACTTGAAAATATTCGTATGCTCAGAAACCTTGGATATGAAATTTGCAGTGGAGGCATTGTTGGCATGGGAGAAACAAAGGAAGATCTTGTAGATTTATTCTTTGACCTGCAAGGCGTCCAGCCGGAAGCCGTTCCGATCAACTTCCTGCTGCCAATTGCCGGAACGGCACTGGAACACGCCGATACTTCCGCTCTTACACCGGAATACTGCCTGAAAGTGGTATGTCTTGCGCGCCTTATGATTCCACAGGCAGACCTTCGATGCGCAGCCGGACGGGAAATCTATTTTAAAGGAAAGGAAAAAGAATTACTGACAGTTGTAAACTCCATTTTTGCCTCCGGATATCTGACTGCTCAGGGTCAGGGGATTGACGACACCATTCAGATGATTACAAACGCCGGCTTTACCTTTGAGATTGAATCAGACTAGGCTCCACTCACAGAGCTGTTCTCATCCAGATATGAGGACAGCCCTCTTCCTCCTCAACTTCTCCGTATGCGCAATATCCCAGTTTCTCATAAAATTGCGCTGCCCGACACTGGGCATGCAGTTTCATCGTTCTTGCTCCCCTTGAAACGGCATATTGTTCTGCTGCCCGAACCACTTTTTCTCCCAGATGCTTTCCTCTTTGGTTTTTTACTACCGCCAATCTCCCCAGAATCAATGTATCCGGTTTCCTGTCTTTTAAGATCCGGCACACTCCCGCCGGATGATCTTGATCATCATATAACACAATATGAACCGCTGTATGATCCAACTCGTCCAATTCATTTTGAAATCCCTGCTCTTTGATAAACACACTCTCCCGAATCTTCCATGCATCCTGCGGCAATCCGTTTTCACTGACTTTTATCACCAATGTGTATTCCTCCTGTTTCATTTTTCTCTGTTTTCTGAGCCATATAATTTCTCCATCCTCCATACTCTGATATTTCTTTCATGCCCTGAACCAGCTCCGGTTCCCCGATCACTCCGAGAACAACCTCTCCATCTTCTAATTTGACCTTTCCGATGGACAATCCTTCCGGTTCCTGCTCCAGAACTTTTGCCAGACCTTCATATGGAACTTCCCAGATTTCTACATGCACGCTTACGGCATGTTTCTCCTTTGGACTGACACGAATCATTGCCGGATTTTTATCATTGATGCTCCAAAGCCGATAGCTCTTCTGGGTTTTTGCCTCTTTCAAAAATACTGCATTGACCGCCAGCAGATTTTTTTCCAGTTCCAATCCCCTCATTAAAGTTCCGTTAACCGCTAATTTTACACCCTTCATATGGTCAGCTCCTTCCTTATTTCAAACAATAAAAACTTCATTTTCTGCTTTTCTTTGATAGTTGATTTTCAGCATCTCCACATGAGATAAAAACTCCGGATCATCAAAATATTTTAGATGCTCGGGGCAATTTTTTACACACGCCTGACATTTGATGCAAATTCCCGAAATCGTTTTCGGATCTTTCAAATCAATTGACCCCATCGGACATCCATTTGCACAGATTTTACAGTCTGTACATCCCGGTTTCGTTTTAGGCTTCGCCTTTAAAAAGACCGCCGGAGTTCCGTCCGTTTTCAGTGGTACATAATACGGCGGAATTGGCTCAATCCCCTTCACTCGAACCGGATAGGCCGGCTCCGCCTCTGCTTTCATTTTATCGGCTGTCCGGTTTGCCAGAAACATTATATCCGACATATCCTCATCGTCGGGGCGTCCCTGCGCCAGTGATTCACAAAAAGCATGCTGTGCAGCAAACGCTCCGGCAGCAATGGTATGAATGCTACACTGTTCCAGTTCATTGCGCAGTTCCATTAATGCATGATCAAAACTGCGATTTCCAAAGGTAACAATCGGTACTCCCCACGCTCCGTTTCCATGAAAAACGGATCGGATGACCGGAAGTATTTTATTCGGTACTCTGCCCGCATAAACCGGAACTCCAAATACAACCAGTTGATGCTTTTCAAATTCATACACTTCCTGCCGCCCTTTGGGCAATGTGAAATCAACTCTGTCTATTTTGACTTGAAGCCGCTGTGCCAGCTGCTCTGCAATGGCTTCCACTACTTTTTTTGTATGTCCCGTCGGACTGAAATACACAGCCTTCACCTCTTTGATCTCTGCCACATCATCACTCCTATCTTTCTTTGCCGGCAACGCATCCTTCTGTTTTCGTTTAGTCCATAATTTTAGTATAATTGACTTTCGATTTGGGAGCAATAGCTTCATTTACACAAAATAGAATTTATGGTAAACGAAAAGAAATTATACAATAGATTCAGGTGAATATATGAGTGAACATTTAATAAAAAGAAGCCTTTGAAAAGGCATCTTTTTTACATCCTTGCTGGGGCTCTTGCTTTTCGCAATTTCCGTTATTATCCTTTTTTCTTAACAAACTCTTTAAATAAAGTAACATTTGAACAGATGCACCGGGAAACTCAGAAATACAAAAACCGTCTTCCGGAACAGGTGGACCATATTTTTCAAACTTTGCGTACGGTTGGTGCGTTTTTTGAAAATGATAATCTTTTGGACTCCAAACACTTTACACAAAACTTATACAACTCCAATCAGAAAAATGATTTTGAAGTTATGGGATATTTTCCAAAAGGTCAAAATGGAACCATTGCAATCTTAAATAAAGGGATTGAAACCAACATTGATCCAAAAGCTTAAATATTGAAGCGCAAAATACACTAAAACGGGCATTCTTTTAAATTCTGACGGAGAATTTTTAATTCGTTCTTCCCATGCTGTTGTGAAAAAGAAGATTCACACTATTTTCTCTCAAAATTATTTTTCTAAAGAAGAAGATGCGTCTATCCAAAAAACACTGAAAAAGAATCTGCCAACTCGCTTTTGTGCCATATCAAAAAAATATTGGATGAGGAGTTAAGCTCGGACGAATTTTTCTGTCGTGACAGCGCTGACCTGTTTTATATTTTTCTGCAGAAATCCAATCGAAAAAATGTTCAAAAACGCTTTGAACGAATTATGGACAAGATTAATATTGAATTTATTAATCATCATCATAATTATCGAATTTCTGTGTACATTGGCATTGTCATGTGCAAAGATTTTGAACAACACGGAAACCTCAATGCACATAACCTGATTACTTCTTCTCATTTTGCTCTCCTGACTGCAAAGACCTCAATCTCCGGTAAAATAGCCTTTTACAATAAAGACAGTCATGTCCATGAAGAGCTGGAAAACTATATAGAAACCCATATGCATCATGCTCTGGAAAACAATGAATTTAAAATGCTTTTACAGCCGAAAACTGATTTGAAAACAGGCAAAATTGCAGGTGCGGAAGCATTGGTCCGCTGAATACGGAAAGATGGAACTTTAATTTTTCCAGATCAGTTGATCCCTTTTTTTGAGGAAAATGGATTTCGCATTATCATGAAACAAATTTTTCATATTCCAAAGCAGCTGCATATCAACACCATTGTAGAAGGCGTTGAAACTGACGAGCATGAAGATTTTATTCGGGAGCCGGGAAGTGATTATTCACAAGGATATTTTTATAGTCCTCCAATCACCATTTTTGAATTTGAAAAACAATACCCTCTGAAACCACTATAAATTCATAGTGCTTTCCACAAAGCGGGACAAATCTCTCTCAGGAAAGACTTATCTCGCTTTCTCCTGTTACTTTCACACCGTGTTCTTTTAATAGCTTTGCAGTCACTCCATCCCCCTTCCTTAAAGATTTTGTAAATGTTCCGTCATAGATTAGTCCGCATCCGCAAGACGGGCTTCTCTCTTTTAACACAGCATACTTACAATTATATAATTTCGCCAATTTTAACGTTTCTTCTGCGCCCTTTTTATATTGTGCCGTTACATCCTGTCCATTTTTCGTTATGACTCTGTCCCCATAGATTTCCGCAGGGCATCTCGGAGTCGAAAGACCTCCAAGAATCTCGGGGCAAACCGGGATAAGATCATGCTCTTTCATCAATTTATGGACCCGGGGACAATCATTATGGTCCTGATTGTATTTACAATCCACTCCCAACAGACATGCACTGACTAAAATTTTCATCGCTCTATCCTCCATAGCTTCAAATATATTGATATTTCTATCATACCACGAATCCAAACTTCATCTCTCTCTGCTTTTTAAAATGTCATGATATTTTTATGTCTCTTCTCATGTTATAATAACTCTCAGGAAAGGAGTCAGCTTATGTACACATGGAAAGAAATTGAACATTATGTCCGTCACTGTACCCGATGCGGTCTTTGTCATACCAGACAACATCCGGTCATGGGACGCGGCAGCCACCATGCAGATCTTATGTTTATTGCAGAAGCGCCGGGAGCCACAGAAGATCAGCAGGGAATTCCTTTTGTTGGTCCTGCCGGGAAATTATTTGATGAACTACTCAATTCCTGTGGATTATCTCGTGAAGAAATCTATATGACCAATATTTTAAAATGTCATCCTCCGGGCAATCGCAATCCTAAAGAAGAAGAAAAAGAACAGTGTTTTCCGTTTCTCCAATATGAAACCTATCTTTTAAAACCGAAAATTATTGTCTGCCTCGGTCGTGTTGCCGCTCAGCGAATTCTTTCTGCGGACTTTCGGATCACCAGACAGCACGGGACATGGATTCACCGAAAAGGCTGCGCCTTAACTGCCGTTTATCATCCTTCTGCGATTCTCCGCGATCCCTCAAAAAAAGAAGATACCCTGCATGACTTTCAGGAAATTGTAAAAATGCGGACGTCTCTGGGGGAAGACCTTCCAAATTAAAATGCTTATGGAAGAAATTTCATTTCATATATGCTATAATGATTTTTGTTATATCGTATACATAAAGGAGAATTATTATGGATAACCAAGACGTACTGGCAGTGGTTGCCGGGGAAGAGATCACTCAAAAAGATCTGGATGCACTTTTGCATGCTCTGCCAAAAGAACAGCAGGCATACGCGGGAAACGAACAATTTCGTCAGCAGTGTTTAGAACAGATCATAACCATCCATCTGTTTGCAAAATTAGGAGAAGAAATGGATCTTGAAAATACGGATGCTTTTCAGGAGAACATGGCACATGCCAAAAGAGAGGTTCTTGCTCAAATGGCTGTGGGAGAATCTATGAAGGACATTTCCGTGACTGAGGAAGAAGCAAAAGCTTATTACACTGCCAATGAAGATCAATTTCTAAGCGGTGAAACAGTTCATGCAAAACATATCCTTGTGGATGAGGAAGATGCATGTCAAAAAATTCTCGAAATGATTGCTTCAGGTGAGAAATCCTTTGAGGAGGCCGCAAAAGAGTATTCCACCTGCCCTTCCAGTGAAAAAGGCGGAGACCTTGGTTCTTTCGGGAAAGGACAGATGGTAAAGGAATTTGAGGACGCCGCATTTTCCGCTCAAATCGGTCATGTTGTCGGACCTGTAAAAACCCAATTTGGTTACCATCTGATTCAAGTAGAACAAAAAAATGATGCCCAGACTTCCGTTTTTGAAGATGTGTCCGACTCAATCAAAAATATATTGATTCAGCAAAAACGAAATGATGTATATGCAGAAAAAATTGCTCAATTAAAAGCAAAATATATGCAATAAAAAACTTCCGTATATCAAATTCTAACCTGATATACGGAAATTTTTTATCCTGTCTATAAGTTCCCCTCTCTGGTGCTTTTTATGATTTTCCTCATATAATAAAACAAACGGTTATGGAGACTTTCTTATGTATTTACTCTTCGGCATTCTTTTTGCCGTATGTATTTTATTCTTTATCATTTATTTTTATCGCCGCACGTTCATCATCAGAAAAATCTGCTGTATGAGTGACTGCGAAAAGCTCAATTTGCTCAACGATCTCGTCGAGCCCTTTGGCTTTTGCTATCTTCCCGACCAGGATATGATAACCTCCACTTTACACCCATGGCAGAAAAAATTGGGATATCGCTCTCTTTATGACCAGAGCGCTCCTCGCTTCAACATGGTATTTGATTGTGAGCCCATCTATTTTGATTACGGCAATCATACCTGGCTGATTGAATTTTGGAAAGGACAATATGGGATCAATCTTGGCGGAGAAGTCGGCATTTATAAAGCAGAAACACGCTTAGAACCCGGTCAATATCAGCAAGCTAATTTCTGCGGCGTATCCGATTCCGAACTTCTCCCTGTATCCACCTCATTAAACCACAAAGGAACTCCTCTTTTTTCAATCTGCCGTTCCCATTGGTGGCTGACAGGTTTTAAAATGGGATGTTTCTGCGAACCAGAAAATCTTACAATGGATATCTCCATTGTTTTCCCAAAAGAAGAAATGCTTTTCACCTTTACAAACAGCCTGAGAGCATGTGGTTATCATCCTTGTGAAATATGTATAGACTGCCTTATGGTTTCTTTTTCTTTTTCACTCCCACACACCAGACAGCCCCGCCATCTTCATCGGTTTCACTCAGCATTGTCACAGTGGGAAAATGAAAAATTCTCCAAATTCTACAGATTTATAACACAACCTTTTTCATGCACGCTGGACAGAATGCTGTATTTGTACTTTTTTCTTCCTGCTGCATTTCGTCATATGGTTCATCTCCGGAAAAAGCCTCATCCAAAATTTCAAAGAAAGCATCGAAGCAAATGATGAACTCTTATCAACGCATCTTGAAAGCATTTGAACATCCACTTTGCCTACCGCTGAATTCTGATTCCAAGTATGTCATTTTCAGCGACTGCCACCGCGGTACCGGAAAAACAAATGATAATTTTTTAAAAAATGAACTTCTGTATCTGGCAGCCTTAAAACATTATTATCAAAATGATTTCACCTATCTGGAA